>JAWERH010000097.1:0-8722 GCA_032482215.1 Veillonella sp.
AGAAATCAAATTTTGAGGTGGT
The DNA here is from genome assembly GCA_032482215.1 of Veillonella sp. Lineage (GTDB taxonomy): Bacteria > Bacillota > Negativicutes > Veillonellales > Veillonellaceae > Veillonella. The sequence goes on from JAWERH010000097.1 coordinate 23, forward strand.
GTCAATATAGTCATACCTGCTTCGCGAGCTGTATCTACAGTATATTGTAAGCTTACAGGGCGATCATCTTGAGGTACGTACAACACGGTTTCCGCATCAATTTTAATAGATGTACCAGTAGCGATGGCTGCTGCCATAAGTGCTACTTTCAACCATTTATTCGTCATAAATCAAATCTCCTTCTGTGTAGCGAGTACTCCCGACTCGCAAAATGAACTGTTTTATAATACTCTCTTTTTCTGACACTTTTATGAAATGTTCATATGCTCAATAGTATAATTATATCATTTGACCATTATTTCGCAACCGGCTTGGTTTTTCCTACCTTAGGCAGACTCCAATTGTACTTGATGGCTAACAGACGGATAACGAGCACCACTGTGAAAGCACCATATACAGCCATACTGTCCCAACTAGATGTAACCATAAGATAATAAACAATGCCGCCAATAATACTAGGCAATGCATATACATCCTCTTTTAAAACAGATGGTATGCGCTGTGCTAGCATATCCCGGATAATACCGCCACCTACTGCAGTTATCGTACCTAACAGTACAATAAATATAGGCAACTCTGGATAGAGTTTAAAACCTGCAGAGGCGCCTGTAACAGTAAATGATGCTAACCCTAATGCATCGGCTAATAAATAACTAGCACGACTACGAGGGCCCATTGCATGCTTACGGTAACGGCTGTTGTAAATCAAGAACACAATAACTGTTACAGCTAAGACAACCGTTACGTACACTACATTTCGCAGTGAGTTCGGCGGAAAATAACCGAGCAATACGTCCCGTACAATACCGCCGCCGATAGCCGTAGCCAACGCCAACACGGCCATACCAAATATATCCATCTTCCGAGCTACCCCAACAAGTGCACCGGATACAGCAAAGGCAATGGTGCCAATCATATCAAACATATACCATATAATATCCATAATTCCCCCATATAATCTATTCGCATAACTGCGTACACTGTGATAGACTTTATGTAAGATATTATACATGAAGAGGTATGCCAATGACAAAAGACATTACTGTAGATATTGAAAATATGGATGAACGCTCTCGCGACGAATATTTTATGTCCATCGCTATGGAAGAAGCGCGCAAGGCTTATGACCTTGGAGAAATCCCTATCGGTGCCATTCTCGTAAAAGATAATACCATCGTTTCACGCCACCATAATCGTCGTGAATTAGATCATGATGCAACGGCTCATGCAGAGGTCCTTGTAATCCGCGAAGCATGCGATGTCCTCAAGCGTTGGCGGTTGACTGGTTGTACCCTGTATGTTACGATAGAGCCGTGTCCGATGTGCGCTGGAGCCATTATCAACAGTCGTATTGATCGCGTTGTATATGGTGCAAGTGATTACAAAGGAGGCGCCGTAGAATCGCTATTCAATGTGCTCTCTCATCCAGGTTTAAATCATGAACCTGAACTGGCATCTGGTGTGCTTGGTGATGAATGTAGCCAAATCATGAAAGACTTCTTTAAGGAGCGCCGTAAAGCACGGAGGAGTACCCAAGAGGCTGAAGGGTCCGCACTCGAAATGCGGTAGGTCGGGCAACCGGCGCGGGGGTTCAAATCCCTCCTCCCTCCTCCTCTGCCAACTAAACTATATAAAGCGCTAACCATGGTTAGCGCTTTTTTTGTATCTATATTGACCCAATTTATATAACACTATTGTTACCTATATAATTAGTCTATATTTATCAATACTTTGGTAACTTTATGAGTTATAATATACACAAGATATAATTACTGCTATTAAATAGACTCAAGGGGACACGACTATGAAAAAATATTACCCGTATCTCATCACATTGAGCCATATGATTAATGACTCTTGTCAAAGTGTGTTGCCTGCCCTCTTACCACTGTTCATTTATACCTATGGACTAAGCTTGGAGCAAGCAGGTTTTCTCATCTTGGCTAATACAGCATTATCTTCATTATTACAACCATTACTAGGCTATATTTCAGACAAGATCAATCAGCCACGGCTCATTGCCTTTGGCGTTTTATTATCCGCCTGTAGTACAGGTATGATGGGCTTTGTTACCTCTTATGAAAGCCTCCTTGTTTGCGCTACCTTAGCAGGTGTAGGTTCCTCTATCTTCCATCCAGAAGGCGCTAAAATTATGAACCGCCTCGGCGGTGGCAAAAAAGGTAAGGCCATGGGTACCTTTGCCATCGGCGGCAGTTCTGGCTTTGCCTTTGGTCCACTCTTTGCAGGGGCCATCGCCTATACAGTAGGTCCACATGGACTAGCTGCTTTTACAGTGGCAGGTATTATTATCTTTACTGCCCTATTCGCCCTCATGCCTCGCATCGTAGCGCATGCGCGTACCATCGACCAAGCAGTAGCCACAGAAAATCCTGCTGTAGCGGCAAAACCACTCAAAAACTATTGGAAATACTTTGGTATCTTGTTCATTATCATCCTAAGTCAGTCAGTAAACTTCCGCGTTATCAATGCGTTCATTCCTATCTTCTGGACTCGTGAACTCGGTACTAGCCCAGAACAAGGCAGCTTTGCCTTAACCGTATTCTTTAGTATCGGTATCTTCATGACATACATCGGTGGCCTATTAGGTGATAAATTTGGTCCTATTAGGATTATTAGACTTTCCCTATTAGTTTGGTTACCAGCTATGTTCCTATTAACTGAAGTTCCTAATTTCTCGCCAGTAATCATGCTACCTGTAGGCTATCTCCTACTACTCATGATTGGTGCTGCCAAAGCAATTAGCTACAGCCCAGTTATCGTACTAGGCCAAACCTATCTAGCTAAAAGCATCGGCTTTGCATCAGGGATCACCCTCGGCGTAAGCCAGACTATCGGTGGTGTCATCGCACCTGTCGTAGGCAACCTAGCAGATACCTACTCTCTACCTGTTGCTATGATGACACTCGTGCCATTCCTTTTAGCTGGCCTAGGGGCATCATTACTACTTAAAGATCCTAAAAAATTACAATAAACAAGAATTACAAAAGGGGCTGTAAAACAGCCCCTTTTTAGTTTTATATCTATACGATTTACAATAGCTTAAACTTTATTTTTAATTTTAATAGTTTGATTTGGCATAACTAATACAACCATATTGATAGCATTCACAATTATAGTTTTTATATCACCTGGAAGTAATACAGAGCCTAAAAGAAGAAAGTTAAGCCCTAAATACCATTTTGGATCTCTAATTCCAATATCAACCAAACGCTTAATACCAATATATTGCGTAACCATATTACAAACTATTAATACGAGGACAAATAATATAGTGCCTAATATAGAATTTATATAAGGTTCATTAAATAAATACTTAACGTGCGGCAACACTACAAGAACAATACTCTCTATAATGAGACTATAGAAGAAAAACCACTTCCTATTTAAAGCAGAATAATCAGTTTTCCATAAGCGCCCATATTTAAAGAAATTATAAGCACATAAAAGAGCTAATGAACCAAAATATATTACTAAAAACATAACAATAGTCATCATTTACCTCATCCGAGATTATAAAAAACACCAGATCACCTACTTTATTTCTTTAAAGGTTGTTTACTCCTAATATATGCAACAGTTATAAAGCTTACAAACATTATGGAAAGATTTATAATTCTATAATCATTTCTATATTGAATATCATGTATCAGTAAAAGTTCAATTAAAGAAGTAATAATTAGTATGGCTGGTGCAATATAAAATAGAAATTTACTATTTATTTTGACTGGTCCTAATACTGTAGTTATTGCCATAATAATAAAAATTATTGTAAATAAGCCTAATCCCATTAACGTTCCACCTATAATCAGCTCAATATTTCATACATTATATCTATATATTTTAAGAATAATAAAAATATAAATAATATTATATCATCATAGTATTATAAGTTAATATACAAAAAGCCCCCATACGGGGGCTTTTATTTTAGCTAAATTAGTGTTTTAGCATTTCATTCAAGATAACTACGTCCGTTTCTTTCATACCTTGAGCCACAGTACCGATACTGCGGATAGTATCATCAACGGAGTATGCTACAAGGCCATCGCCTTTTTGGTAGTTCTTGTTAAGGCGAGCTTGTTTATAGCCCATGAACGCTCCATCAAGGGAGATAGCAATTTTACCTGCGCAGGATGGTTTTGCGCCATCGCATACGATACCGGATAGGCTAGCAAGACCATTCACAAGAGTATTTTCGATAATATCTTTGCTATCACCTTTCAAGAAGGCAATACCTGCTACACTGACTACACCGGCAGATACAACGCCGCAGTAGGCGGACAATTTACCAATGCCAGATTTAACGTAGAGCGTCAACAAATTAGCGAAAACAAGAGCACGGTACAATTCATCATCACTTTTACCAAGTTCCTCGGCAGTTGTAATGATAGGTACAGATACGGTTAAGCCTTGGTTACCAGAGCCAGAACAGATAACAACAGGCAATGGGCACCCACTCATACGCGCATCGGATCCAGCCGCTGCACGAGCTTTACATTTCGTTTCAAGAGACGGATTTTCTTCATCCAACAATAAAAGCTGACCAATATTGGAGCCATAATCATTGGACAAACCTTCTCGAGAAATAGCTGTATTGTATTCTACTTGCTGTTTGATTTGAGGAATGATGCCAGAAATATCTGCCGTTTTAGCAAATTCGTAAATGCTATCAAAGGTCATAGCATATTCTGTCTTTGCGGCTTTCTTGATTTTATTGATCGTTTCAGACACAATCTCACCATCTACAGCGACATAGGTTACATTCGTATGGTCGTTTTCAATGCGAACCACCGCCGTATGTTCATCTGTTTCTGCAGTGATTTCAATATAAAGATTATCTACGCCTTCCGCAAGTGACACTGTACAGAAGTTGGCATCTAGCAATGTGCCGAGCCATTTACGATCTTCATCTGTAGCAGATTCTAATACCTCTAGCTCACGCTCAGGGTGACCTACAATGGCACCAAGGGTAGTAGCCGCTTGAAGACCTTTTCGACCACCAGAGTTAGGAATGACTACGGATTTTACATTTTTTATAATATTCGCGCTGCATCGTGCGTGAATATGGTTAGGAAACTCATCTAAAACAGAGACTGCCTTCGCAGCCGCATAAGCCAATGCAATTGGCTCAGTGCTTTTACTGCTATGCAAGAGCGAGCTGGTTTAGAAGTGAAATATTTAGCATAAACTTCGTTGAATGCTTTGAAATCGGCGATATCAGCCAAGAAACAAGTTGTTTTAATAACTTCGGAGAAGTCAGAACCTGCTTCAGCCAATACAGCATCAATGTTTTTGCATACTTGCTCAGTTTGCTCTACGATACCGCCTTCAACAATGGAACCAGTTGCAGGATTGAGTGGAATTTGACCAGAAGCGAATAATAAACCGCCTACTACTTTAGCTTGAGAGTAAGGACCTACTGCTGCTGGTGCTTTGTCTGTGAAAATTGTTTTCATAATAATTCTCCTTTTAAATATAATAAAAAATAATATAGATTATTCTAATGCCACCATACTCACATTAGTAATTACCTTGTATATAACATACTCTGTGAAAGTATATCTATAACAAATTATTTAATAGATTTGAAGGCATTGTCAAATATCGTTTTGAAATAATCCCGTTGTACATCAGTAGTTACACCTACGTATAGTACCGGTTTGCCTGGCTTTAACACAAATGCAGCATTTGCATAGAGCGGAGTTTGACCATCTCCATCTGCATATAATAAGCGAGAGCTTGCTGCATAGGTTTGATATTTAGTGCCTGCCACAGGATGCACTTGTTCTGCATTTTCTACAGTAAGCGTTCTAGGTTTTATAAGTAATTCACCTGACCGAGTCTTAAGATTAGCATAACGTTTTGGATCATTTAAAGGGACTACAGTTGTAGTTGTAGGAATTTGTTTATTAACGGCACCTAGTATAAGTTGCTCAGTAACAGGGTCAATTTGACCTTTATCTAGAGCCGCCATAGCTGCAACAAACATAGGATCATTAGTCTTATCTTTAGCTACTTGCTGTGCTATTTTTTTTACATCTACCGCTACTACATATGCATCCTTTTGACCTGTTTTATCGGCCCCTTGTAATTGGTATACATCAAAATTAGTGCCAAAGTTTTGGAAAAATTCCTTTACCATCATATTAGCCATCGAAGATTTTGTAGGTTCCTCATTTAATTGTTTTTCTACAAAATCACGTGTATTTGTTTTGGATGCAGAAACAACAGTTACATTGTTAGGCACTACCATGGAGCCTGCAATTGTTTGTACATCCTTAGCAAAACCTACGCCAGATACAGTACCCACTAGGCAAGCTGCACAAGCCAATACTTTCAAAGATTTCATATTATTTACCTCCCTTGAGAGATTGTGTTTGATACATATGATTCAACTCATTAGTCCAATAATCATAGCTAGAGTCATCAGACATTAAAAGCTGTAAAGATACGCCTTTATCTGTAGGAACAGCATAACCAATTAAGGAATAAGTGTTTCTAAAGCCATCATATTTCAGACTACCCCGTAAATCTCCTGTCACAGCCGTACCATAGCGTGTTTGGACAGGCTTATAGGCCACATGCGTTGCATCTAGGCTCACTTGTTTTGCCATAAAGTCTACATAAGAACGGACCTCTTCTTTACTTTTAGGAGATAAGTTCTTTTCTGTGGCAAGCATTTTATCAAAAGCACCCATAATTTGAGAAGGTAACTTATCATTTATCATTTTGAGATCTTTAGCTAATTTAGCACCTTCAATAGTGTTGCTCTTCAGGCCTTGTAATTGTTGTTGAGCCTTCTCTTTAGAATAGGAATCTACATATTTAGAGATAGAGCTTTTTATTGTAGCTTTTTTTGCGTCTGGAACCTTTTCTAAAATGGTTTTATTCATACCAATTACTTGATCTATAGCATTTTTAGAATAGTCTACAACGACTAACTGACCTACATGGTGACCTTGTTTATCCGTCCCTTGCAATTGATAGACGGAAAATCCATCTAACACATCACCCTTCATAGGTTCAATTTGTACCGGTGCTTGCAATTTCAAACTAGCATTAACAGCATCAACGGCTGCTTTGTTTGCCACTGAAATTATTTGGCTTTGCTCATTATTCCGTAGCTTTGCATCCGTAGGAACACGCATAACCTCTACAGCCTTCACCTTAGGAGACGTACTGCCATATAAACCATAGCCTAAATCTACTGTATCCGCACAGGCCACTGCACCCATGCCAACAGTCAAGCATGTGGCACAAGCCAATGTCATCATTTTTTTGTTGAGAGCTCTCATAAGACACCTCACGATTTAACAATACATTCGTATACAGATTATATTCATAATCCATATTGCATCCATAAAGATTTCAAAAAGATAATCTATACTGCATATATTAATTATTATACTATATGGAGATGTATAACTGTATAGTCTAATTTACAACCTTTCAGTTCTGCTATACAATACTTAAATAGATATGTAAACATAGGGTATGAGAAATAGAAAGGAGTGCACACTTGGTGTGCTTTTATTATGATACAAGAAAGCCTTTAGCTATTATGCATTTGGTGCTACTCACGGCACAGGTCTTGCCATTTTCCATACGGTTCTAATATTTTTAGCCGTTGTAACAGCTCAAATTGTAGCTAATTTATGGAATGAATATAAAGATTTTAAATCTGGTCTCGATGCAGGCCAAAAGGTGGGTAATGCTGGTTCTATCACGCGCGGTGCCATTACACCAGAGCTCATCGTTACCATGATTAAGGTGCTCATGGTGGTACCTATTATCATCGGTCTTTACCTATCGGCCACCATCACTTGGTACTATATTCCAGCGGGTTTCCTTTGCATTCTAATTAGCTTCCTCTATTCTGGTGGTCCAAAACCAATTTCCCGTACACCATTTGGTGAAATTTCCTCTGGCATCGCTATGGGATTTGCTATCGTACTCATTACAGGTTATGCCTGGACACGTGACTTATCTTCAGCATTATTAATTCCTGCTATTCCATCTACATTGCTAGTAGGCTCCATTATGCTTACTAATAACATTCGTGATATTAGAAATGATGAAAACCACGGTCGTCGTACATTACCAATCGTATTGGGCCGAGAACGCGCGCTCAGTCTAATGAGCATCACCTACCTATTCAACTTTATTTGGATTCTTGCATGGATCATTGTAGGTCACATGACATGGTTCTCCCTATTAGCATTCTTTGCAGCACCACTAGCTTTCAAAACAGTACATACCTTAAGTACTAAAACAGATGAGTTCCTACTCGACAAAGCTATGGGTACAACTGCAGGGGCTGCAATGATTTACCAAATCATGTGGTCCATTGGACTTATCATAGGTAAATAAGGTTGAACCATAGATTCAATTATTAGCAAATAAGTGTTTACCAATACGTAAATACATTAAATACAATTACATAAAATAAAGAGAGATTTTCAAACTTTAACAATATTTTATAGATATTAGTTTGGAAATCTCTTTTTGGTATAACTTTAAGCTATGGAGAACTCGTAACAATTCCTTCTTGATAGATAGGAGATAATTTAGTACTATAAATGTAATATTTTATATGAAATGATTGTAAAAGGAGTGTGTCTAATGAGAAAATTTTTAGCATTAGCAGCTACTGTAATCCTTGGCGGTGCTTTATTGATC
>JAWERH010000098.1:0-5483 GCA_032482215.1 Veillonella sp.
GCAGTTGTAGCAAAGCCGTAAGGTACAGGTACATTAGTGGAGGATGTCAATTCCCCTAAGGAAGAAGACTTACCACCAACTAAATTAACATCTTCACGTCGTAATTCATCAAACCAAAGTACGTATGCTGTTTCGCGATTCATGTGAGAACCTCCTAGATTAATTAGTGCAACACATTAAACCTTTTACACATAAATAGTATACCTTAATTTGTAATCTGTCAATTTTTATAGGCATTATTATACAAATAAAACTCAACTAAAAATAAAAAATGATTGCCTAATTATAGACAATCATCTTTTTTATCTTAGTTTGACACATGAACAATAAATCTTAATTGATCGGGCTTCATATCACTGCCATTAACAAATAAAATGCCATCCTCTAAAGTAATACGATATAGTAATGTAGCATCTGAAGTCTCAATTTTCTCAACTTTACTATTAGGAAAAATATAGCTAATAGTTTCTAAGGTTTGAGGCATAACAGTTTTATAATCTGGACTGACCTTCATATCAAGATACTGAACCCACTCCCCATTGCTATATTGACCATAAGACATTCTAATATCTTCACTATTAGAAACAACAACTAATCTATTCAAAACTGCTTCAGCAGTTTCATGTTTATTATCTTTATCAATCTTGTAATAAATGGAGTAGGTCAATATAGAAAGTACTATTAATCCTAATAAAAAAATTATATACTGCTTTTTCATGATATATAATACTCCACTAACAAATTAATCTTATATTAAATAATATAGTTAAAAATACATATGATTATTCTTTTATTCTTCCTGGCTGCAATAAGAAAATATACATACCCAACAAAAGAAACTCAGAAATCTCTTCATTTATGAGTCTACTTAATAAAATTAATGTCATAAAAACAGGGTATATCCAAAATGGTATACCGATATCAGAAGCACGTCTCATACCGGTCATAAAAAAGAAAGTAAAACCATATATACAAAACGAATACCCTAGAATATTATATATTAATCCCTCGCTAAAGGTATTAGCATCCAATGCACTATGTCCATACTTTAAGGATATAACAGCTACTACAAAAGAAAATCCACTTCCAAAAAAGAAGAGTAAGCGTCCTAATGGAACTCTAGGATTTATAAACTTAACTTCTTTTATTGTTCCCAATAAAATCAATAATGTTGATATTATTATCCCTATAGGAAGCATTGCAAAACCAAGCCAATTTAATATTTCCAATTTTACACTCCAAAAACTACTTTCATTAAAATCATGAACAAAACAAAAAATAAGTTAACTAAAAATATTCCAGTTTCACTAAGATTGTAGTATATCATAAGTAGATGGCCACCACCTACAAATATTAAGCTAATAATAGCAAGTATGATTTCATATTTTTCTAAACGATTGTTTCCTTTATATCTTTTATATAATACATAAGCCACATATATAATCCATAACCATGGAACAAATTCAGGTTTCATTTAACCGCCCTATATATATCTAAAAAGTTCTTCAGTACTCGCCCAGTTAGCCCCCATATGGTGTATTGTTTATAAGGATAGAAATAAACAGAGTAGTTTTGTCTGATTTTCCAGTCAATGTTGTAACCTTCTAACAAATGGAACGGAAAGTCTTTTAATGGTTTTGTCCCAATGTCTAGATGACCTACCGTTGGTTCCATGTCTAATAGATATTGTAATGGAACGGTGAATACCTCTCCTACTTCGTCTGGATTTGGTTTCAAATCGCTTGTATGTAGGCGCACGGCTACGGCATATAGCTTGACACCTATCGCAGATACTAAGCAGTCTAAATTGCCCAGAAGTTCAATTTGATCTAAATCGATACCCAGTTCCTCAGAGCATTCACGCATGGCAGCATGAGCACCACTTTTATCATTAAGCTCACAATGTCCACCAGGAAAACTGATTTCACCTGGTTGACGGCGTAGCTTATTACTGCGCACAGTAAATACTACATGATCTTCCCCATCGATTTCTAATAATGGTACAGCTACTGCCGCAGTTATAACATCAATATCGGTAAGAACAGTATGTTCTCGTTGTTCTAAAAAGTTGCTTAGTTCTTTGTCCATATATGGTCCTCTTACTTTATAGATACTATACGATATCTATATAAATCTTTTATGTGTCAAATTTGTATTTTATATTTGTATCTATATTTGTATCTGTATTTAAATTTGAATTTATATTTTACTTTCATTATACATGAACTTGTAAGTCATTTTTTGCTTTACAAACAACAGATTTAGTAGATAAATAATCTTATAGACCAAATAGACATAAAAAAACTGTGATGAGGTTTCTATCTCATCACAGTTTTATATTAGTTAAATTTAATTTTTACAAATTTACGTTTACCAACTTGAACGATCATGCCGTCTTCAAGGGTAAGGTTTTCTTCTGTATATTTTTCTCCATTTACTTTAAAAGCACCAGCTTTAATGGAGCGACGTGCTTCACCATTGGACGCAGTCAAACCAGCATCTGTACAGAATTGTGGTACAAAGATTGGTTCTGTTGGCGCATCCATAACGTATTCAGGTATATCTGTAGGCAACGCGCGTTGTTGGAATACGCGTTTGAATTCTTCTTCTGCTTCTAGAGCAGCTTCTTCACCATGGTACAAACGAACAATGGTACGAGCTAATTGCATTTTAGCGTCACGTGGATGTAATTCACCACTTTCAAGACGTTTTTCCATGTCCTCTTGTTCTTCAATTGGCATATCTGTAACGAGCATGAAGTAGCGCATCATCAATTCATCAGGAATAGACATTGCTTTACCGTACATTTCTTTAGGTTCTTCGTCGATACCGATGTAATTGCCTAAAGATTTACTCATTTTTTGAACACCGTCAAGGCCTTCAAGCAATGGCATTGTGATAACAACTTGAGGTTCTTGACCTTCTAATTCTTGTAAATGACGGCCCATTAACAAGTTAAAAGTTTGGTCTGTACCACCAAATTCAACATCAGCATGTAATGCTACAGAATCTTGACCTTGCATCAATGGATACATAAACTCATGAACACCAATAGCACGACCTTCTTTAAAGCGTTTATTGAAATCATCACGTTCCATCATACGCGCTACAGTGTAAGAACTTGCCAAACGTAGAACATCAGCAAAATTCATGGATTCAAGCCATTCACTGTTGTCGCGAACGATAGTTTTTTCAGGATCCAACACTTTGAAGATTTGTGTTTTATAAGTTTCAGCATTTTTCAATACTTCTTCTTTTGTAAGTGGTGGACGAGTTGCGCTTTTACCAGTAGGATCACCAATACGTGCAGTGAAACCACCGATAACAATCACTACTTGATGACCAAATTCTTGGAACAAACGTAATTTACGAAGTGGTACAGTATGACCCAAATGAATATCTGGCGCTGTTGGGTCCAAACCTAGTTTTACAACTAACGGTTTATTTTCCTTAATGGATTTTTCTATTTTCTTTACAAGATCTTGTTCATTAATTAAATCTGCTACGCCGTGTTTAATTTGGCGTACTTGTTCTTGAGCACTAACCATGATAATCCTCCTCGAAATACTATTGTTTTAGTATACCATTATCTAAAAACTTTCACAATTATATATATAGTATTGGGAAAAAAGAGGTGACTCTATGAGTAATAACTCAAATGCGAGAAGCAGCCGCCGTTCTAACGGTAGCGGCTCTACACCGAAGAAAACAAGTCCAAAGCGTCTATTTTGGATTTGTGCCCTTCTCCTTATACTCATCGTAGCCGGAGGTGGCTGTGGTTTTATCAGTGCCACACTGTCTAACCTACCAGATGTATCCAATGTACGTCCTTCTGCATCGTCTCAAATTTACGATGTGCACGGTAATCTCATCACAACGGTTCATTCCACAGAGAATCGATTACCAGTACCTTTAAAAGATGTACCAAAGGATTTACAAAATGCCTTTGTTGCTACTGAGGACTCTCGCTTCTACTCCCATCACGGTATCGACCCAGTTGGTATCTTACGTGCTGTATGGGTTAACCTTGTTCATAGTGGCGTATCTGAAGGTGGTTCTACTATCACTCAACAGTTAGCGCGTAATGCATTCTTGTCTCAAGACAGAACATTTAAACGTAAAATTTCTGAAGCATTACTAGCACTAAAAATTGAACAACACTACACTAAGGATGAAATCCTAGAAATGTACATGAACCAAATTTACTTTGGTCAAGGTGCATACGGTGTACAATCTGCAGCTCATGTGTACTTTGGTAAGGATGCTAGCCAATTAACGCTTGCTCAAGCAGCGCTCATTGCGGGCTTACCACAAAGTCCTAACTACTACTCTCCATTCAATGATTTGGAAGCTAGTAAAAAACGTCAAGCCGTTGTATTAGGCCAAATGGTTAAATACGGATACATTACACAAGAGCAAGCTGATGAAGCGCGTCAAGCAGATTTAGGCTTAGTGGCAAAACAAGAACAAACGCATGAAAAATCTAATGCGTCTTACTTCATTAACTATGTTATTGCACAAGTTTCTGAAAAATATGGTGACGATGCAATCTATAAAGATGGTTTAAAAATTTATACTACTCTCGATATGGATGCACAAAATGCAGCTGTAGCAGCAATGCAAAACTTGCCTAACTACTACACAGATAGCAATGGTTTACATCAACCACAAGGTGCTATCGTAGCTATGAACCCTCATAATGGTTACATTATGGCTATGGTTGGTGGCCGTGGTGATGATGCATTTAACCGTGCTACACAAGCAGAACGTCAACCAGGTTCCGCTATGAAACCATTTGTATATTTGGCAGCTATTCAATCTGGTAAAACTCCTGGTTCTATCGTAGATGATAGCCCTGTTACATTTGGTAACTGGAGCCCTAAAAACTATGAAAATGACTTCGTAGGTAGCATTACATACCGCTATGCATTACAACATTCTCGTAACGTAGCTGCCGTAAAAATTGCTGATGAAGTAGGCATGTCTAAGATTATTAAACTTGCTAAAGAAATGGGTATCTCTACTCTAACTGATCAAGATAATAACTTGTCTACTGCACTTGGTGGTTTAACTCATGGTGTAACACCTCTTGAAATGGTTCAAGCTTATGGTGTACTCGCTAATGGTGGTAATGGTGGTATCAAAGTTCAACCTACGGCAATCGTTAAAATTGTAGACCGCAATGGTCAAGTTGTGGAAGAAAACTCCATCCAAGAAAAACGCGTTGTAGACGAAAAAGATGCAGCAATCATTACAAATATGCTAGAATCCGTTATAAATGGCGGTACTGGTGGTAATGCCGCAATCGGTCGTCCTGCAGCAGGTAAAACTGGTACAACAGATGATTCCAAGGATGCTTGGTTCGTTGGTTACACGCCTGATTTAGTAGCTGCCGTTTGGATTGGTGATGACTATGGCTCGGAAACATTACGAGGCATCACCGGTGGTGACACACCTGCTATTATGTGGGGCCAATTCATGGC
>JAWERH010000099.1:0-6267 GCA_032482215.1 Veillonella sp.
GACCTATGCAAAACGCTATGTAGATCCTGCCTTTGGTTTTGCCTTAGGTTGGAACTATTGGTTTAACTGGGCTATTACCTTGGCTGCTGAAGTATTAGCGGGGGCGCTGATCATGAAATATTGGTTCCCTGATGTGCCTGCTATCGTATGGTCTGCTCTGTTCTTGCTCGTTTTATTCGGCTTGAACTATTTGTCTACTCGTTCCTTTGGTGAAAGTGAATATGTATTCTCTAGCATCAAGGTTATTACTGTATTCGTATTCCTATTCTGCGGCTTCATGCTCATCTTTGGCATTGGCGGCACATCTCCAGGATTTGCGAACTGGACAGTAGGGGAAGCGCCATTCGTAGGTGGTTGGGAATCTATCCTCGCTATCTTTATGGTAGCTGGTTTCTCCTTCCAAGGTACTGAGCTTATCGGCGTTGCTGCTGGTGAAGCAGAAGACCCTGAAAAGAACGTGCCAAAAGCGATTAATACAATCTTCTGGCGTATTCTATTGTTCTATATCGGTGCTTTCATCGTTATCGGTTTCTTAATTCCATACACTGATCCAAACCTATTGAATTCTAGTGTAGAGAATGTATCTATTTCTCCATTTACACTCGTATTCGACCGCTTTGGTTTTGCCTTTGCTGCTAGTCTCAGTGCTGGTAACTCTGGTCTCTATTCTTCTACGCGTATGCTGTACGCACTTGCTAAAGAAGGACAAGCACCAAAAATCTTCGGTAAGCTTAATAAACGTGGTGTTCCAGTACCAGCGTTAATCTTAACTACAGCAATCGGTTTATTTGCATTCCTTACAAGCTTTATCGGCGAAGGTACTGCATATACTTGGATTGTTAATATCTCTGGTCTATGCGGTTTCATCGCATGGGTTGGTATCGCTGTTTCTCACTATCGCTTCCGCCGTGCCTTCATTGCACAAGGTAGAGATCTTAAAGAATTACCTTACAAAGCGTGGTTGTTCCCAATTGGCCCAATCTTGGCGTTCATTCTTTGCGTCATCATCATTGCTGGTCAAAACTACTCCGCTTTCACAGGCGATACAATCGACTGGTATGGCGTATCCGTTGCGTACATCGGCTTGCCAATCTTCTTCGCAGTATACTTAGGTTACAAATACATCAAGAAAACAAAACTTGTTCCATTGAAAGAAGTTAACCTAGACCGCGATTTCGATAAATAATAACATAATTAGACCTGTTCATTATAAAATAGTGAACAGGTCTTTTTTATATAATATGTGATTGTATTTCTGTGAAAGCCTTGCTATAATTAATCAAAATATATTGTAGTCAATTAGAGAGGATACAATTATGATTATTACTACAACTATGCATATTGAAAATAAACCTGTACAAGAGTACAAGTGAAAGATTTCATGTCTGGCATTCGTGATATCGTTGGTGGCCGTAGCGGTAGCTATGAAGATTCTTTGATGAATGCGCGCAAAGCAGCTCTTGATGAAATGTCTCAACGGGCTTCTAAAATGGGTGCTAATGCAATTATTGGCGTATCCTTCCAATACAGTACAGTAGGTGCAGAAAATGGCATGCTCATGGTCACATGCAATGGTACAGCCGTTATAGTTTAATAAGAATTGATAGATGGGACTAAGGAGAAAAGGCCCATATATCACTTAGTCCTGAACGTAAGATTTCATGAAATGAAATCCACAGTGAAGGTAAAGTCGCATAGAAGTCATGCTCAGCTTTTCTTATTAAATACAACAGGCTAAATTAGAAAAAGGAGCTGTAACAGAATGCAGTTTTACCGCATTCTGTTAAAGTCCCTTTTTATGTATCTCTATATATCACTCTTGGTTATCATATAAAACTATTTATTTAAACTTTACAAAGCATAAAAGTTGAGATGCTAAATAATATCAAGAATTAATAATTATGATAAAAGCCGCCTATTAAAGTCGGCTTTTTTTGTATGTCTTCCCCCAATTACATAATTCGGTCATAAGTGGAATCAGTGTTTTACCTGTATCTGTCATAGAATATTTAACTCTAATTGGCGATTCATCATATACAACTCTAGATACAATACCCGCTTCTTCTAGTGTACGTAATTGAGCCGTCAACACTTTTGTCGTTATATCTCCTAATAATCGTTGTAATTGATTAAAGTGAATTGACTCTCCCTTTAGTAAATAATACAGTATTTTTAATCTCCACTTACCGCTTAACAGATTTAAAGCAATCTCAATAGGACATTCTTGATTAATAGAATCTACTTTCGACAAAATACTACCTTCTTTCACACCTACTATACTAAAGGATACGTGGTATAGAAAAAGTGCCTTCTTGTTATATATCATAATAAAGCGTACAGTTATTACTATAATATATTTAGCAGTAAAATAATAGGAGATGAATAACAATGGTTATAGATAGTCACGAACACGTAATATTGCCAACCGAAAATCAAATAGAGTTGATGGATCAATCAAAAATTGATAAAGCTATTCTATTTACTACAACTCCTCATCCCGAACAGTCTCATTCTTTACAGGAATTAAAACAACAAATTTCTATGCTAAGTTCCGTGTTAAATGGAGATATAAATGCGAAAGAAAAGAAAAGACTATATGAAAATAATATAAAAGATTTAACCACAGCAATGAATTATTACCCTGATAGATTTCTAGGTTTTGGAAATATACCATTAGGTATGAAACCATTCGATATAGAATTATGGCTTGACAAACAAATATGTAGAAATCACTTAATGGGGCTTGGAGAATTTACACCTAGTACTATTGCCCAAATACAACAAATAGGGGACATTATGAAAATAGTATGCTCCAATAGAATATATCCCCTCTGGATACATACATTTTTACCAGTAACAAAAGAAATGATATTTTCACTTGTAGATTTATGTAAAAAATTCCCTACAGTGCCAATCATTTTTGGTCATTTAGGCGGTACTAATTGGATGGAATTAATTGAATTAGCAAAAACAGTACCTAATATATATTTAGATTTATCAGCACAATTTACATCTATAGCAACAAAAATGGCATTATTAGAACTGCCTGAAAGATGCTTATTTAGTTCTGATGCACCATATGGTGATCCATTTCTCTATCGACAAATGATAGAATATCTAAGTCCATCAAAGACAATCACTAATCTAGTATTAGGAGAAAATATTATGGAATTGCTTACTAAATTAAATCTACTGTAATATGTCTGTTTGATTAAATTAATTACTATGTTATTTTTTACGGTTCCCCAGTGAATATCGTTTTACTCGTGCATTTGCTATATCGATATTCGTAGAATATTGTGCAGTCCAGTACGTTCCTATCAATCCTCGCTGTGGTCTTCGTAAAGAATGCCAGCCATATGCCAAAATATGGAATGCATATAATCCTAAACAAATTGAAACGAATCCAGCATATGATGCATTATTGACAGATAACCAAAAGCGATTAATAAGTGCCGAAGGCATACAATTACGGACTAACCGTTCCATACAAATGGAAGGTACCTTCTGTGTACTTAAAGGAGACTTTCAATTTAAACAATTTAACCATTGCCGTAAAGATAATGTTCATAAAATACTCTATATTCTAGCGATGGGATTTAATCTTGCAAAATTACATAACAAAATACAATCTGGTCGAATCGACAAGACCTTATTCGAGATAAAAGAAGTAGCTTAAATCCAAAAAATTTTAATCTGACTAGGACTTATTTAAGTGCACCTAAAAATGAAAAATACCAAGAGTTTTAAAGAACGTATTACTTTAAAAGCCTTGGTATTTTCTATATTTTAAAAAGACTGCAACTAAAATGCGGTTTCACCGCATTCTGTTATAGCTCCTTTGGTATGTAATAAATGGGCTCTTAAAAAATAGAACAGGCCTGTTCTATTTTAAAATAGGGATATGTATGTAAGGTAATATAAAACAGCAGGGCTGCCACCCTGCTGTTTTTTCTTTGTTGCGTGAATACATTGCAACTTATTTAACCTTATACCATGTTGCGTACATGACTGGTAATACGATAAGTGTTAGCACTGTTGCCACTAGTAAGCCGCCGCTAAAGGCGATAGCAAGTGGGCTCCAGAATACAGATCCCATAAGAGGAATCATGCCTAAAATCGCTGCGATAGCGGTGAGCATGATAGGGCGGAAACGAAGTGTAGCGGAGTTGATAATCGCTTCAAGTGGTTTTTGTCCTTCTGCTTTGTGGATTTCAATTTGGTCTAACAA
Organism: Veillonella sp.; assembly: GCA_032482215.1. GTDB lineage: Bacteria > Bacillota > Negativicutes > Veillonellales > Veillonellaceae > Veillonella. Next base: position 4,232 of record JAWERH010000099.1, read on the forward strand.
GATAATGGAGTTACGGATGATCATACCCGAAAGGGCGATGATACCTAGAATAGCCATAAAGCCTAATGGCGTTCTCGTAATATTCAGAGCTAATACGACACCGATTAATCCGAGAGGTGCTGTGAGCAAAGCCATGAACATAAGGGCAATACGCTTCAATTGGAACATGAGGATTGTCATGATCACAAAGAGCATAATTGGCATTGGTGTTACTAGATTTTGTACAGCTGTGACGCTCTTTTCAGCGGCTCCATCAAGTTCAATGGTATAGCCTGTAGGCAAGGAATCGCGAATGTCTTGTAAGGATTTATAAACCTCTTTTGTTTTAGCATTGCCTAAAACACCAGCTTTTACATTGGCGTGAATGCTGATAGTTGGCATCATATTTCGGTGCCAAATAATACCATCCTCTTGCGTCATAGTGATGGTTGCAATTTGGCTAAGCGGTACGTAGGAACCATTGCCTGTTTGAATTGGTAAGGATGATAGAGCACTTAAGTTATGTTGCTCATTATCTCCTAAACGGAATGTAACAGGAATTGTTTGATTACCTTCATAGTATTCCCCAGATTTAGTGCCAGATTAAACTTTGCAAGTGTAAGGATACCGCATAGCTATCGATGCCGAGTAGGCGAGCCTTGTTAGGATCGATATGAACGTTAGCTACTGGTTCCGTATCTGGCCAGTCAAAGGCTATATTTTGTAAATCCTTGTCACCTTGCATTTTACTTTTTACTTGATTAGCAATATCTTTTACCACCTTTTGATCAGGACCTGCTACACGGAGCATCACTGGATATTTAGATGGTGGCCCAATTTGTACAAATTGAGCATTTACGAGGGCTGAAGGGAATTCTTCATTTAAATAAGAAGTTAATTCACCATAGAGTTTATCTCGATCCTCTAAGGATTTCCAAGGTGAGAACGAAACGCGGAGAACCTTGTCCTATATAGGATGTAAAGGTTGAAATGTGTTCGTTACCTTGTAAATGTTCATCGATGATTTTTGCTTGATTTGCAGTGTATTCAATGGATGAACTTTGAGGAAATTGCATGGATACGATGATTTCATTACGCGTTGATGATGGGAAAAATTCCTGCTTGATCAATGGTAGTGAAAGTAGGGATAACACAAAGGCACCTAAGGTGATGAGTAATACTACCTTATGATGACCTAAAGCCCAATGTAACAGTCTTTCAAATTTATCATAGAATGTAACACTGAGATTGTGCATGATACGGTCTCGTTTGGTCCATTCTTTATAACCAAGAACAGGGCTGACGAGAACAGAGGCGAACCAAGATAGAATGAGAGCCATAAATACAACGATGGATAGAGATTTTGTAAACTCTGCTACCATACCTTCTGCGAGTGCTAATGGCAAGAAGCCAGCACAGGTAATGAGCGTACCAGATAGCATAGGGAATGCTGTTGATTGGTAAGCGAAGGTAGCAGATCTAAAGTGACCCCAACCTTCTTCGAGCTTAACGCTCATCATTTCTACAACGATAATGGCATCATCTACGAGAAGGCCTAGCGATAAGATAAGAGCACCAAGGCTAACCTTATGCAAATAAATACCGCTTTCATACATCAAGATGAATGTGGTAGACACAACGACTGGAATGGTGAGGGCCACAACAACGCCTGTACGTAAGCCAAGAGATGCAAAGCTTACGAGCAATACGATGGCGATGGCTTCAAATAGAGATTGAGAGAAATCGCCAATGGATTCCTTAACAATATGTGGCTGATTTGATACTAGACCTGCAGGTATGGTTTTCTTCAATTCTGCTAGCTTTTTATCGATAGCTTCACCAAATTCCACATTATTGCCACCTGCATCCATGGAGATAGCAATACCTATAGCTGGCTTGCCTTCATAGTAGAATTGAGGATCACTAGGATCTTGATAGGTCATGGTTACATCAGCCATGTCGCCAAGGCGCAAGGTTTGATTGTTGATACGAATAGGCATATCTTGTACGGCTTGAGGGCTATCAAATAGACCGTTTACTCGAAGATATACATTATT
>JAWERH010000100.1:0-1076 GCA_032482215.1 Veillonella sp.
ACTCCTCTATAGGACATCTTACATTATTTTATCTAATTTATTATAACGAAAATGCCTTGAATAGTCAAAGAATTCAAGGCATTTCACGATTATTTATAGCATTTTATAAAAAAGGTGGATGACTCAAAATGGTCATCCACCTTGATATAATAATCGGCTGATTTAAAAAGTAGAAAGGAGTTAGGATTATTGTCAGCCGATATTATAGGTTATTGTAATTCTGGCTCAATCAAACCATAGAATCCATCATGTCTACGATATACTACGTTCATTGCTTCTGTTTCAGCATTGAAGAACATAAAGAAGTCATGGCCAATAAGATTCATTTGTAAGATAGCTTCTTCTACATCCATAGGACGTACTGCAAAGTGTTTCCGTTTTACAACTTCGATAGTTTCCTCTTCTACAGGAGCTGCTAAAGCTTCAGGATGGAAAGCTTCTTGTTTTTTGAAGCGTTTTGCTAAACGAGTTTTATGTTTATGGATTTGACGTACGATCTTGTCTATTACTAAATCAATAGCTGCATACATATCATCGTTTGTTTCTACACCGCGAAGAACGATCTTATCAACGAAGCATGTAAGTTCAACAGTAGATTTATCTTTAACAACGGATAAAACCGCTTGTGCATCTAACTCATCATCGAAGTAACGAGTTAATTTGCTCAATCTTTTTTCGATGTATGCTCTTAGAGCATCTGTCACTTCAATGTTTTTACCTCTGATTGCTACTTTCATAAGTCAACACCCTTTCTAAAAATCATCCACGAGATACGAGTGTGTAGTAATTTTTTACTTATCTCTCGTGTTATATTTAGTATTTCTACATCAAGGTATAAAACTCCTCTTTTTTTCAAAAGAATTTTTATATTTTTTGCAGAATTATAAATATTATTTCCAGTAACAATCGAAAAACTCCAATATCATGCGATATCGGAGTTTCTTTATATGTTGCTTTTATGTATTTTTTGGTATGTTATTACGCTTTTACAACGTTAGCAGCTTGAGGGCCACGGTTACCATCAACGATATCAAACTCTACATTTTGACCTTCTGTCAAAGATTTGAAGCCTTCGT
>JAWERH010000100.1:1094-4675 GCA_032482215.1 Veillonella sp.
TATATATATTGTCTTACTGTCTTGCACTACACTTGTATCATAACACAGCATGTATAAAATATCAAACAATAATATTAACACTTTTAATGAATATACAAATATATCTTATTGATAATCCGCCCTATAAGAAACGTATCAAAACCTTAATTTATCTATATTATAAATATTTCCGAACAGCATATTAAATTATTACATAATTTTATAATCATAAAAATATATGAATTAAAAATTATTACTTCAAAATATATATGTATAAAATATTTACATATCACAAATATTTATAGCAATAATCGCATTTTATAGATTAAGAAAGACCCAGAAGAGCTTATTTCTAAGGGTTGAACAGATACGAATAAAACAAGTCATCAAATATATTAATAGGTATAAATCGATTCATATATTAAGAAATTAAATATCTACAAATTTGGTTATCTTTAAAAATACCAAAAAAAGGAAGCAAACTCTGAATTTCAGAACTCACTTCCTTTTATGTTAGAAAATATTATTATAAAATTTTCGACAAGAACAATTTTGTTCGCTCATTTGTTGGAGCATCAAATACCTTTTCAGGAGTATCATCTTCTAAGATTAATCCACCATCAACGAATAATACGCGGTCAGCTACTTCTTTAGCAAAGCCCATTTCATGAGTAACAATAACCATCGTCATCCCTTCTTCTGCAAGAGACTTCATTACATCTAGAACCTCACGAACCATTTCTGGATCGAGTGCAGATGTAGGTTCATCAAATAGCATAACCTTTGGTTTCATCGCTAGAGCACGGGCAATGGCAACACGTTGCTTTTGACCACCAGATAAGGAATCAGGATATGCATTAGCTTTATCCCCTAACCCAACGCGATCAAGTAAAGCTTGTCCGATTTTCTTAGCTTCATCACTAGAAGTTTTACGAACCTTAGTTTGAGCTAATGTTAAATTTTCCATTACAGTCATATGTGGGAAAAGATTAAAGTTTTGGAATACCATCCCCACTTCAGCACGAACTTCATTGAGTTTAGACTTATCAGAAAGATCCATACCATCTACAATTACCTTACCAGATGTAGGCTCTTCTAAGTAGTTCATAGTACGCAATACTGTACTTTTGCCAGAACCAGATGGACCAATTATAACGACAACTTGACCTTTTTCTATGTGTAAATCTATGCCCTTTAATACTTCATTTTTACCAAAGGATTTATGTACATTTTCTAATTTAATCATTTAATGCTATATTTCCTTTCAAGGTAACCAACCAATTGTGAAATTGTTACTGTCATAATAAGGTAAATAACAGCAACTGTACCCCAGATTTCAAAGGATGCATATGTTTTAGCAATAATCAATTGACCACGACGTGTCAATTCTTCGAAACCAATTACAGAAACCAATGAGGAGTCTTTCAACATAGCAATAAATTCATTACCCAATGGTGGGATAATTGCTTTGAAAGCTTGAGGCATGATGATATAACGCATAGTTTGACCCCAAGTTAAACCAAGAGATCGACCTGCTTCCATTTGACCTTTATCGATAGACTGGATACCAGCACGGAAGATCTCAGACACATATGCACCAGAGTTAATACTACATGCGGTAACAGCTGCAATAAATGGATCAATACGTTGTCCTGTAATCATTGGCAAAGCAAAATAAATCAAGAAGATTTGTACCAATAACGGTGTACCACGAATGATATCTACATAACATTTTGCTAATAATCTAACTACAGTAAATTTAGATAAATTTGCTAAGGCTACTAATAAACCGATAAAGAAACCACAGCCAACAGACATAGCTGTAATTTCTACGGTTACAAGTGCACCTTGTAATAAGAGCGGTAAATTATCCGCAATTAACCCCCAATTAAAACTCATGATCTCTCCTATTATTTAAATTCTACCACTACTGGCATATCAGCAGGTGCATCTACATTAAACCATTTTTTATATAATGTATTAAATTCACCATCAGCCTTCATATCTGCAATTGCTTTATTGATTTGTTCTTGTAAATCTTTATTATCTTTATTAATTGCTAAGCCCAAATATTCTTTTGTATTTGGATATGCCATAAATTTAATATGTTGATCTGGATGTTTAGTACTGTAATATTGAGCCACTGGCAAATCAATAACAGTTGCATCAGCACCACCATTTTGTAATTCTAACAAAGCTTCATTACTATGGTCAAACTCTTTTACAGTAGTACCTTCGATTTTATGGGCTAAATCTGCACCAGTAGTACCTAGTTGAGCAGCAATTTTCTTGCCTTTAAGATCGTCAAGAGATGTGATATTTGCGCCATCTTTATATACTACAGCAAGGGCATTTTCATAATATGGAGAAGAGAATAATACCTTTTCACTTCTAGCTTTGGTAATCGTCATACCAGATGCAGCTACATCAATATCATGTGTATTTAAAGCTGGAATCAAAGCATCAAAAGCAACATTCTTAAGCTCTACATCTTTATTGATACGTTTACCAATGGCACGAATTAAATCAATATCAAAGCCTGTGTAGTCTTGAGTTTTTTCATCTTTAAATTCAAATGGTACAAATGTGGCATTAGTACCAACAATGAGTTTATTAGAAGTTGTTTGTGTAGAAGATCCACAACCGCCAATTACAGTACCGGCCATTACTAACATACAACCACCAATGATTAATTTTTTTAACTTACTATTTAACATCGAATCATCCTCATTTACTAAACTAACTATTTTTATTCCACTAGTATACCACTTAGTATAATTATGTCAATAATTTTGTATAGAATCATCCTAAATATCAATTAATCACTATATTTATATTTTATTTTTATACACTGATTGTATATTTATAACAATAATGTATAAAAACTTTCCCATAAGAATCGGTATTTTCACCATTTTTAAATATACAGATGTATAAAAAGAAAAAAGCACATGAGAAAAGCCTCATGTGCCCGCATACGGCTGACCTGGTCTTTGCCCCCACACTCGCCTGCTGGAGGGTTCGCTCATAAGTCCGAGACTCCCCACTACTACCCCTCTCGGTTTTACCGGCAGGACTTACACCTAAGCCGCACCATGCTCACAACCCCTTGGGTTGCTTATGTGGATCGTTTCGCCTGCGACTGGCATCGACTTTCAACCACAGACCCGTATAGACGTATTATAAAGAATAACACTATACATGTCTAGATTTATAATTATATATACATTCTTAAAATAAATAAGGCCTAACGATTAAATTATATTTCCGAACATAGCATCGTTCAGTTCTCATTGAAATGAGAATAAATTTTGCAACCCCTTTTTTGGTATGTATAGAAAATTGTCATAGAAAACCTAAAATATTCTTCATATTATTTTAATATTTATAAAATTAGTTTTTCTAGGTACTATATTTAGTACATTCCTAAAATGTCAATTATTTTTAGTATGCAAAATATGAATACAACATGTATAATAGAACATACGTATCATACACAAAATATTATTTATGGTGTATAATTTGTATACTATTAAATAAGAACGGCCTAAAGTTGTACGATATGAACATAAGTACGAGGGGTTGTACCATATGTTCTACAT
>JAWERH010000101.1:0-12647 GCA_032482215.1 Veillonella sp.
TCGCAAAGAAACCTCTTGTGCAGCGGCTGCATTTTTCTTACCTGCATCGCGCAATTGTTGTAACCGTTGTTGCAATCGGTCCGTGTTAATCTTATGCATCAAATTATCAAAGTCAGCATAAATAGGAATAAATTGTTCGTATAACTGAACATATTTAGGACCTAATTGTTGCTCCTTAGCATAGTTATCTGTAGTATACCCTTTAGATTTATAATATGCATCAAGTTCTTCCGCAACCGGTGTAATTTCGTTCAATTTTGAAAGTAGCTTATCTAAAGGCTCCTTCATTTCATCATAAGGAACCCCCGCTTGCTTAGCCTCTTCTAATTCTTTTTGTAGCTGTTTAAAGTTCGGTGCATTAAATACAGTTAAATGCTGCCCCGCTTTTAACTCATTAAGAGTTGGTCTATTCGCATAATCAAACATTACAGCCATGCGATTAAATCGGCTTATGGCTTTCACATATTGATTAAATAACTGTACCTGATCCTGCTCAGACCGTTGCGCAATTTCCTTACGACTCTGTTCAGTGCCCTGCCATAGCTCAGACATACTACACCCGCTCAACAATAAGGGGGATGTCAACGTCGCCGCACACAACACAGCCATTGCAATCCGTTTACCCAATGGTTTCATGATGAATTCTCTCCTTTCATCAATATACAACCCAATTTATATACCTTAATTATATACCAATATGATTTATATAAATAGAATTAATGCACATAACTCATACATCTAGTTTGTCAAGTGACTAATAGAGTCAGGGGTGACCATTGGTCACCCCTATTTTCCTTTATATACAGTTAGACTATAAATAAGAATATATAACTCCTAACAATTGTTTTATACGTATACACGTGTTACCATAAAAGGAGAGCATATGAAGGATAAAGATCTACTAAAACTGCTACTCAAAAACGGCTGGAAGGATGTACGGCAACGCGGCAGTCATCATCGTTTGAAAAAGGATAATCAAGTTGAAGTGATTGCCGTACACGGAAAAGATGTACCTGCCGGCTTATTAAATGCAATTTTAAAGCGTACGGGACTAAAATGAGGAGGACCTATGAAATTTATATACCCTGCTATAATCCATGATGATGCTGATGGTTTCTGGGCTGAGTTTCCAGACTTAGAATATACTAGCAGTACTGGCTCAACCCTAACAGAGCTCGTAACTAATGCCCAAGAGGCAATGGAACTATATATTTTAGGTGCCTTAGAAGATGGAGAAAGCTTACCTACACCTACATCTATTCGCAACTTACCTTGTACAGATACAACGTATCCTACATTAGTACAAACAGATATTGATTTAGCTAAAAATAGTAAATCCGTAAAGAAAACCTTAACAATTCCTGCATGGCTAAATGATCGAGCGCTAGCTAAAGGAATTAATTTTTCTCAACTTTTACAAGAAGCATTAGTAGAGAAAACAATGTAAATGTAAATGTACATCATCAATTGCTCAGTAAAATTAGAACTACTGTCCACGCAATAACTGCTAAGGTAAGTAATATGATACAAAGCATCCACAGAATTGTTACGAAATAGAGCAATAATTTTAGTACATATAGCACATCAAACCATATGCTATGGCAATCTTCTAATCGCGCCATAAATTCGGAGAGATGGCGCACTAAAAATGGAACTTTCACATTAGGATTTAGCTTCTTCCAGTACAGCATAATATACGGTGTTACAAAACATCCTACAAATACTAAGTATGTAAGGAATAGAGGTGTTTCTATATTATGTTGGGACATAAACCCTGACCAGTCTACGACCATTAAACCACCAAGGTATAGAAAAACAAACCAATATATAAATCCTATCGCCTTTATAATAAGGCGAATCATCTGTTTCACATCCATGCCTATAATCCTACTAATGTTTTAAATCGCGCATTATTGTGAAAGCGTTCAAAATGGTCTTGTTCAGCGGCCACAGCTTTCACAGATGGATCAATGTTAATTGCTTTTTCAAGCCAATCAAGGGCCTTCGTATCATCCCCTTGGTCTGCATAAATAGTAGCAATGCCATACACAGACCAGGTGTTACTAGGGTCCTTTTCTAATACCTTTTCAAACCATTGTTTAGACTCATTTAATTGGCCTTGTAATTTGTACACCATAGCCATGTTGTAGTAGTTCGCTACATTATTAGGATCTAGGTCATATGATTTTTTAGTATCTGTTAAGCCCTTAGCTGTATCACCATTTAACGCCGTAGCGAAGCCACGGATGGAGTACGCCTCTGCATTATTAGGATTATCCTTAATAGAAGCTGTTGCTTCCTCAACAGCTTTAGCATAATCACCAGAGGATAGAGCTTGCTTAGCGGCCATAACATGAGTATCTTGCTCTGTTTTAACTTGTTCGTTAGCTGTTGTTGTAGGTTTAGTGTCTTGTTGGGTATTAGTATCTGTACCACAACCTAATAGACTAAGCAAACACATACATAATAGAATATATTTCATACATTACCTCTATATTAGCCATTTAATACAATTACATAATCGACTATTTACTATCATTACATTATATAGCACTATCATATAATTCATTAAATACTAGCACATAGTTTTTTAATTACCATTACAATTATACCAAAACTATATACAAAAAAGGACGAGCCGCAACTCGTCCTTTTTCGTTATATGGTAGGTAATGTTATAAATCTTATTTTTTTGCTTTAGAGCAACGGTCTAATAGGAATGCAAGCACCGTATTCAGCAATTTCACCAGCAAGGTCTTTTGTGGCAGATTTGTTAAGTTCTGGTGTGAAGAAACCTTTTTGACCAGCAAAGCCGTCGCATGCGAAGGATTTAATGTTGAATACATGGTCTGTACATAGACGAGCCAAGTCTTCAATGTATTGGGATTTGTTCAAAGATTTAATCTTACATTGTTTATGTACGATTACGCGTTCATCGCATTTTTCAATGTCAAGATGAGGTACTACGTATTTACACAAGAATTCAGAAATATCGTTGATTTCTAAGTCTGGCATGTGTTTGAACGCATGGTTGAAGCATGCACTATGGTCAATCACAATTGGATATTTACCATTTTGAGATGCTTTCATCAATGCATCGTGCAAGTCCTTAACAGCACGTTCGTGAACGTCATCGTAGTTTTCAAAGCTCAAACCACAGCATAGATTTTCGATATGTTCAGGATAAATAATATCGATATGAGCCTTGTTGCAGAGGCTTTCTACAACTTGTTGTAAGCTACGATCATCGTCATACCCTTGATTTGGTTTGAATGCGCGGTTCGCACAAGTACTGAAGTATACAACCTTTTCAAAGTTAGTAGGTTTAATGCGGTTTTTCAATTTATAGCGATTAGCCTTAGGAGTTGTTTTAGGTACATATGGTGTAACACCTGTTACGCCATGTAAGCCTTCCGTAATCTTAGAAATCGCTTTTTGTGTAATGATAGAGCCTGCAATACCTTCAAGACTTACACCAGCACGGCACATTTGAAGTGTTGTGGAGAAGTTATCGTAGATTTTCTTAGCCAATTCTGGTGCAGGTGGATCGATGCGGCGCATGGACAATGCGATTTGAGCAGTATCGATGCTAAGTGGGCAAAGACCTTTACACATAGAGCAAGCAGCACAAGTATCTACGCCGAAGTATTCGTAACCTTTTCTAAGTTCAGATGCCAATGTGAAGTTGCCTTCGTTTTCAAGGCGTTTAGTTTCGCGCAACAATGCAATACGTTGACGTGGAGTCAATGTTAAGTTACGGCTTGGACAATGTTTTTCACAGAAACCACATTCCATACAGATTGTGAAAGCATCATCGATAACGCATTGAGCTTTAAGGTTTTTCTTGTACACATCTGGATCATCAGTAATCATAACATCAGGGTTCAAGATGCGTTCAGGGTCAAAGATAGCTTTGATGCGACGGTTAATTTCGTACGCTTTTTTGCCCCATTCCATTTCAACGAATGGTGCTACCATGCGGCCTGTACCATGTTCGGCTTTCAAAGAACCACCGAAACCAGATACGCGCTCGGACATTTCTTTTACCAAATCACCAAAGTTCTTAGTATCTTTAGGATCGCTGAAGTCAGGTGTAATGTTAAAGTGAACGTTACCAGACAAAGCATGACCGAAGATTACACCACCGTCTACGAAATCGTATTTATGGAACAATTCCGTAATCATTTCGATGCCCTTAGTGAAGTCTTCAATTTGGAAGCAAACGTCTTCTGTGATAACAGTAGTGCCTTTTCTACGTTGACCACCAACGATTGGCAAGATACCTTTACGGATAGCCCACCAGGAATCGTATTCCTTAGGATCTTGAGAGTAAAGACTTGGGATAGCTGTTGGGATGTCTTTCAATTTATCTTTAATGAAAGCTAGATTTTCATCTACAGTTTCTTTGGAATAGCTTTCAGTTTGGAACAAGATAGCACTTGTACCTTCTGGCACTTCACGAACGAAGTCTGGTACATTTTCAAGAGTTTGAACGGCTTTTAAGGATTGATAATCCATCATTTCAGCAGCAACAACCTTGTCGCGGCCCATATTAGCCAAGGCAACAACGGCAAGGGATGCATCGTTCAATGTTTTGAAGAACATGAGACCGCAACCTTTATGAGGTACGTCTTCAACAGTGTTGTACACGATTTCAGATACGAAGCCCAATGTACCTTCAGAACCGATGAACAAGTGATTGATGATGTCGATGATGTCTTCAAAATCAACAAGAGAGTTCAAGCCATAGCCTGTAGTATTTTTAATTTTGTATTTGTGATGAATCAAATGAGTCAATTCTTCGTCGGCTAAGATTTCTTTGCGCAATTGCAAGATTTCTTCTACCATTTGAGGTTTTTCACGAAGGAATTGTTCAATGGATTTTTTATCGGATGTATCAAGAACAGTACCATCTAGTAATACAACGCGGATGGAACGGATAGTTTTATAGGAGTTTTGAGCCGTACCACAGCACATACCAGAGGAGTTGCAAGTGTAGCAGGATCTGGACCGATTTTGCGGTTATAGGGTTTCAATAAATCATTCGCATCAGAACCGATAACACCACATTCGCATTTTAAAGCCTTGCCATCGTCGATAACTTCCATTTTTTTGAAGCCATCATTACATACGATAAGCACGTCTTCACTGGAACATTGACCAGATAAAGAAGAACCAGCTGCACGGAATGTAAATGGTGTACCACATTGTTGGCACAAACGAATAAGGCGTCTTACTTCACGTTCATCCTCAGCCTTTACAACAACCTTTGGTAAATAGCTATAACAGGACGCGTCAACACCATATGCATAACGACGTAAATGATCAGTATAGACACGATCTTTGCAAATCTCTTTTGCCTCCTTGGCAAAACGTTCATAATCTTTTATAAGTGTACTCACTTGTATATCCTCCTATCCTCTCTTAAGGAATTTGTCTTATATTTAGTATACGCCGTTCTCATTCTCACTACTATAATTATGCATAAATTATATGTCTTTGAAAGTGCATCTCAGTGGCATTATCATGTACTCATCTTTTCATATGTTATATTAAAACTATTTTATTTACTAAGCATATTCATAACGCCATAACCAATGAGTGCTAAACATCCCATAAAACATGAGTTACACTGCATATAATTCTATAGGAAATAGTTTACAAAAATTATGCATAAATTCGGTATAATTTATTTATTTTAGTTTTCTCGTTCTCATTTATATTTAACTATGACTTTTACTCATACCTTTTTAAATTGCCTACCTAATATGCCTATTCATAGTTTCTTTACATATAAAAAGCCCTCTAGTGATAACTCTTTCAAGGAACCACTAGAGGGCTTCTATTATCCAAGAATACCAGATTTAAGAATAAGGCGTACCGCTAATGCAAAAACGGCAACACTCATAAGGGCAAGGATGGATTTTGCTTTCAAACGTTTAGCGATGCGCGCCCCTGCTTGGGCACCAAAAACGGCACCAATACTGGTAGGGATGGCGATGCTAAAGACGATATGATTTTCGATTAAATGTGTTATAACACCTATCGTTGTAGATACAGCAAGGATAGATTGGCTCGTAGCCGTAGCCATATGGGTTGGGAAACCCATGAGATAAATCAAGGCAGGTACATGAATAAGACCACCACCGATACCAAAGATACTGGAGATAAAGCCTACAAAGAAGCTAATACTAATACCGATAGGCTTGCTATAGGTTAGTTGATCAAGGGTAAGGCTTTCTTCCTTCCGCTCCCCTTTTTTGAAGTTCTTAAATCCAATCAAACCAGAAGCGCATAGCATAAAGCACCCAAAGGCAAACATAAAGCCTTGTCCAGAAAACCAACCAGACATTTGGGCCCCTAAAATAGCACCTGGTAAGGTAGATAAACTAAAGACTATGGCTGCACTGATATGTACCTTCTTCTGCTTAATATACGCAATAGATCCAGAAACGGCGTTACACATAACGGAAAAGAGTGATGTCCCTACAATCATAGATGGGGACCACTCCGGGAACCAGTACATGAAGAGAGGAACGAACACAAGGCCCCCTCCGGCACCGATGATGGTGCCTAGCATAGCCGCTAAAAAGCCGACTATGGTAAAGAATATATAAAATACTATAATGTTATCCAGCATAATAAGGTCTCCCTTTACTTAGATTGGAAATATCTCTTTGCTATAACTAATTCGATTGGAAAAAGTCTTTCGCTGCTTTTAATCGTCCTCGTTCACAAGAGACTTGTAGCTCGTCACCTGGTTCAAGTTTCACATCCCCAAGAGGTACAATGTAGGTACCATTGCGACGAATACTTACGATTAATGTGCCATCTGGCAATGCCAAGTCTTGTAACTGCACCTCTGTATAGTTTGCTACTACAGGCACCTTAGTTTGGAAGAAGGTTTGCACTGATTCTAAATGGCTTTGACCGGTCATGGCTTGCAATAAGGAATCGTAAATTGGCGGCTCTTTTAACAACTCTGCCACAAGGTATGCCACAAGTGTAACAATACCGATAGCATAAATATTTGAGAAGCTATTCGTCATTTCAAGGACGAGCAATATCGCCAAAATCGGAGTTCTCATCGCAGCTGCTAGCATACCACCCATGGCACAGATGACGAATTGAGGTACAAAATCAGGAGAAATGAGGCCTAACGTTGAAAGTACGCTTTCACAAAATACCGCCTTGCGCACCACTGCCATAGCAGAAGGTGGTAAGTAAAATCTTACCTAATACGATGCCCCCTAAGAGTAATACGCCATGCGATTGAAAGGCTAACTGGCCCACAAGATCATTGCCACCACCCAAGAGGAGCTGAGAATCAAAGCCGATGGCCGCTACGGCCACAAAGGTAAGGGCTAATTTCAAGAACCGAGAGCATTTGAGCCATTCAAAGAACTTCTTGAATGCGAAGATCATGCGACAGAATAGCACCCCACAAAGCCCCATGATAAGGCCAACCATAAGAAGGACTGGGAAGTACTCTAGAGGGACACCGGAGGTTACCGAAAATCCAAGGGCCGGTTCTAGGCCGAAGATACTAACCGTAATGTAATTAGAAATCAAGGTAGCTACAAATGTAGGTACAACGAGATACGGATAAAAGCTTTTATGGACCTCTTCAAAAACGAACATCGCCCCCGATACGGGCGCACTAAATGCAGCCGTTAAGCCTGCCCCTGCACCAGCAGAGGTTAAGATGCGCTGCTCACGCAGTCCTGAATTCATCCAATAGGACACAATCTTGCCGGCAGAGCCACCAATTTGTACGGCTGGGCCTTCACGACCTACAGAAAAGCCGGCAAACCCAGTCAATACACCACCAATCATCTTGGAAGCTAAAGTCCGATACGGCTTCATATCAAAGAGCCCTAGCATTTCCCCTTCGATTTGAGGAATACCAGAACCACCAGACAATGGAGCCCATGCGAGCAATCGATCTACGATAAAGGCAAAGATGACCATCACCACAAGCCATCCTATGACCCACTCTAGGGTAATGCCATCCATCAAATGCCAACGAATATGCTCAGATTCAAGGATCAAATAGCGGTAGGTAGCACCACAAAAGCCTGCAATCACACCCACAAGAGCGCCCTTCGCAATGAGCTCCGTCAACAACATACGATTCATGGACATATCTGCTAAGGTAGAACTGCGCTTATTAAATTTCCATAGCTTCATAACATTCCTCCTTAGCACTGACCAAATCTGGCTTATTATCTAAAAACATACATACAACCAAACTATGTATTCATATCCTTAGTATACTTATGTAAACCACCATTTTCAAGAAAGGATTACGTATAAAACAGCTATCTCACTAAACGTAAAATTAAAAATCCAAATAACAAGACAATAGATAGCTCTTCAAACGCAAAGCTAGCCACCTCGAAAACGAGATGGCTAGTTTTGTTAAGCAAGTGTGTAAATGTATTTTCTTTACATATTCGGAGGCATCTGAAATATGTAAAGATTCTAAAGATGTAAAGTTCTTAGGGCTAGAGCTAGGCATCATTTAGACTATTAGATTATTTAGACTAGCAAAATATTTAGACTAGTCTAAATATTGATACCACATTATAGTATTAAATCCTATACATCATGAAACACTATATGCTAGCAAATCCTAAAATTCCTTAGAATATGGATTCATAGATACTAATGATTTCTTCCATAGATGCATCCCGTGGATTACCAGGTGTACATGCATCGTTGAAAGCAGATTCAGCGAGGAATGGAATGTCTTCTCGTTTTACGCCAGCTTCGCTTAATGATTTAGGAATGCCTACATCGTCAGCTAGTTTTTGGATCACATCGATAGCTGCTTGACGATATGTTTCTTGATCCATGCCGTCTACGTCAGAAACGCCCATAACGCGAGCGATTTCACGATATTTCTCGCCTGTAGCTGGAGCGTTAAATTTCAAGACTGCTGTTAACAGCATGGCACACGCTTTACCATGAGGGATATCATACACAGCACTCAATGGATGTGCCATGGAGTGAACAATGCCGAGGCCTACGTTGGAGAAGCCCATACCTGCAATATATTGACCAAGGGACATGGCTTCACGACCTGTGAAGTCACCAGCTACGGCGCTACGCAAGGAACGCCCGATAATTTCAATAGCTTTCAAATGAAGCATATCAGTAAGTTCCCACGCACCTTTTGTAATGTAACCTTCTACGGCATGGCTACGATTGGGATATCATGAGGGTCAACGCAAACGAATTTACGATTCTTTTCAACGTCTGTAATAACGTAGTTAATCGTAACCTCTGCTGCCGTACCAGATGTAGTAGACACAGCAATAATCGGCAAGCATGGATGTTTCGTAGGTGCCAATCCTTCAAGGCTACGCACATCGCTGAACTCAGGATTTGTAATAATCGTAGCAATAGCTTTACTTGTATCGATAGCACTGCCACCGCCTACAGCAACGATAGCTTCAGCACCTGCCGCCTTACAAGCAGCCACACCAGATGTTACGTTTTCAATGGTTGGATTTGGCTTAATATTATCATATACATCGTAAGCAATGCCTGCCGCATCAAGTAGGTCTGTTACCTTTGTAGCCACCTTAAACTCAAACAAATCAGGTGTAGACGTAACAAGAACCTTTTTAAAATGGCGATTCTTAATTTCGTTCACAATCTCCTGAATCGCCCCTTGCCCAAAATAGGACGTACCGTTCAACATAATTCTCCGAGCCATATACATTCACTCCTAACGAATAAAAAATAAACCGATAGAGAATAACTATAATAAGTAATTCTCTATCGGTTTATTAAAATCCTTGAAGCTGTGTTATGTATACACTATATAATCATTGTAATAATTCTAAGGTTTGTTTCCATTGAAGTGTTAACTCCATTCTGGCTAGGACCTGATTAAACTGTATAACAGGTAACGATTCACTTAAAAGTATTAATTCATTAATTACCTCATCAATAATACACTTGTACGATATTCTAGGCAATAGTAATCTTAAAGATATTAACACTCCATATACTGAAGATTCACTGCCTTTTGGAGTTTGTACAAAATAATATGTTAATTTTTTAATAGTTTTCTTTGGACCTATAATTCTATGGTTATAAAGTCTGTCTCCATGCGCACATACATTTCTATAACCCACAAGAACATCTAGTATCTCACTAAAAACAGGTATCAAAGTAGATGTTGGATCAGTAATAGATACCTTATACTCACCAGTATATTCCTTGTGTATATCTTTTAATATTCTCTCTTGTATATTAGGTGTAATTAATTTATAAAAATTAGTAATTTCACCGAATGTAAGTTTTGTTACCAATACCCATAATGGTAAATCTTGATGTGTTGTTAAATAATGAGAAAACATCGTATGTCTCGCATTACGTTGTGTAGCATTAGATAATTTAGAGACTAATTCTGTCGCTTTTGGTAAATTTGTTTTAGAAAAATTATTGACATTCAAATGACTAAATTCAGATGTATATACCTCCGAAAAACGATAAGATACTTTAGTACAAATATTTTGTTCAGCTTGCAATAGAGCTTTTAATAAAATAATTCGCAAATTACGATCAAAACAATATAATCCATATATTTGAAAGAATGTTGTCCCAGTTACATAATAGTCATCACCACTATTTAATGTTGCATTATTATCTAAAAAAATGTCTTTATATCCATTAATTACTGCATAATAGTTATCTCTCGCTAAAATTCTTTTAACTCTACTACCTTCGCTCCCCTTTCCAATTGTAATATTTCGTTTTCTCATCAAGCGTAATAGGGAATCTAAAGACTTAAACGGCTTAGACATAAGTCCCTCCTACAAGCAAAAAAGCTCGCCGACCCTTGAGTCGACGAGCGTTGTACGTTGCCCGTAAGCTTCGCACAGTTTCTCTGTGTAATAACTATAACAAAGTTCTCCCTTGAGTGTCAACTCAGATGCGATTTCAATGAATAGTACTTCCACTTTCTATATTCGTTATATGATTAATTAATTCCTGCCAACAAAAACAAATAGTCTAAGAAATTTTAGTTATCTTCATAAGCAAGATTCGTTTCACAGATTCATCGAGTCGTTCTTTGGAGATTTGGCCGTCTTTTACAGCTTTCATAAGGCCATTGTACGCCTCTTGCATGTGTTCGTACTCGTGGCATACAAGCAAGATATCACTGCCAGCCAAAATAGATTGAACCGCCATATCACCGAAGGTGTAGTGTTTTGCAAGAGCGCCCATATCCATATCATCCGTTACGACAACGCCGTTATAGCCCATATCCTTGCGCAACCAGTCTGTAATGATGGCTTTAGATAAACTAGATGGATGGTCTGGATCGATTTGAGGGTACATCGCATGAGACACCATAATTGCATATGTATTCGGTTTAGACTGCTTAATAAGGTCTACAAATACCTTCGTATCTTCATTCAGCAATGTTTCCTTAGATACTGGCACAACACTGGTATCAGCATGTAAATCCACGTCTGTTTTACCAATACCTGGGAAATGTTTGTAAGAATACCACAAGCCCGCTTCATCATAGGCCTTGCCTACTGCACTGGTATAGCGTACGACCTCATCAGGATTTGTACTAAAGGAACGGCCATAGGTTAAGCCCAAGTCCGCTACAGGCGCAAAGTTAATATTGAATCCCAAGTCTTTAAGTTCCGTACCAGACTGTTTGGCCAAGGATACCGCTTTCTCAATAGGCTCCTTGCCTAACTCTTCTGCAGGAGGAACCTTGATGAGCTGGTCTTCCATGCGTGCCACAGCACCGCCCTCTTGGTCGATACCGATGAACAATGGCGTTAACCCCGCGCTTTTGCCAGTTTTATTAATGTCCGCAATGAGCGATTTCACTTGATCTTTGGACTCCATATTCCGGTCAAACAAGATAATGCCGCCTACACGGTACTCATTGAGCATAAACTTAGCATCATCGTTCAAGGTCTTGCCGTGGATGCCAATCATCAACAACTGCCCCACCTTGTCTGCGTCAGACATATTAGCCACTAATTTGTCCACCTTTTCCTCTGGTGAAAGCTTGCTCTGAGCCACAGATTCATAGGTCACAGGCTCCGCCTTAGAAGTAAATGGATTATGTAAACCGCAACCCGTTGTGAGCGCCAACGCGCCGATCATCGTTGCTGCTACGATACGTCGAAACATATATACCTCCAAAATCTCTAAATAGTATTATGTATAGTATATCAAAAAACAAAGACGGCCCCAACAACGTCAATATATCTAGTGAATCTTTAGTGCAAAAAAAGACTATTACCCCAAACCTACGAATATATACCGTATTGGTTCGGAGTAATAGTCTTTATATGAGTTAAGGTCAAACTTACTCTTAACTGTTGCTTAATCTTAACTGTTGCTTAGTCTCTATTTTTGCTTAGTTTTAAATTTTACCTTGCTCTTTCATTTCTGCTAAGAGCTTTACGATGCGAGGGCCACAGCCTTTACCACCGCAAGCACCTGTGCCGGCACGAGTTGCTTCTTTTACCTCAGGAAATGTATGAGCACCATTCAAAATAGCTTCTTTAATCGTTTTACGTGTAATGCTACGGCATGTACACACCTTTGTAAGCTTGTCCAGAATCGCCTCTGGCACTTGATTTTCTTCAAAATCCATA
>JAWERH010000102.1:0-7017 GCA_032482215.1 Veillonella sp.
CGTACCAAGAATTTATTGAAAGGTTTACCTTTCTTTTGAACGAATTCACGAGTAATAACTTTATCGCGAGTTTTCTTGTTACCAGCAGGAACGATATCTTCTACAATACCTTCTACGATATGAACGTGAAGCACACCTTGGTCATCTACGCGAATACCATCAACGTGTGCCAACATGTATCCATCACGAGCATATGCTGCGTTGATACCTTGAACTTTCTGGCCAACATATACGGAGTTAAGGACTTGACCTGGTTGTAAATCCATAAATTTAGTCAATACTTCAGAAGTATAAACTGTATTACCTTCGAAAGATACACCAGTAGTAATTGGATTTACTGTAACAGCAAAGTCCAATTTAACACCTTCAGGTACAGTTGTGAATACAGGATTTACTTCAGAGAAGTATCCAGTATTACCAAGGTTAGTTACGTCTTTGAATACACCATCAACGGATACAGCATCGCCAATTTTTTCTGACAAAATAGGCAATAGTTGTGCTTGTTGTTCAGCTGTTACACCAGAAATAGATAAACCAGTAATCAATTTACCTACATATGGATTAATAGACTCAGCATTAGCAGATGTAACATATTGAGCCTCTACAGTTGTAACAGCTTGAGTTTGACCATTTTCAGCAGCCTTATCAAGGTCAGTACCACCAGTAGTTTTAGATACCATTTTTACTTGTTTGTCATCTGTTTTTAAAGCAGCATTATTAACTGTAACAGTTCCGTCAGAACCTTTAACTACAGTACCATCGCTAGATACAGTTGTATCACCACGAGCCGCTAAGATAGCTGCATCAGTTTCATCTTGTGTTGTTGCAGGTGTAGCTGCATCAGCATTGTAAACTGCTTGTGTAGTAAAAGCATCATTTGTTGTAGCTGCACTAGTTGTTGTTGTGTTATTTAAATCTGGAGTATAGCCAGCTTGTACCTCTGCAGCAAATACACTGCCTGCCCCCATGACAGCAGTCAACACAGATGCTGCAAGCATACTTTTATAGGCTTTTGGTTTAAACATAAATTCCTCCTAGAACTCATCCCCATAAAAAGTTTACATCTTGTTTTATAAAGACTAATAAATCTTTATTATTATAGCATAAAATACTGGGAATGAGTACTATATTAAACAAATTTTATGAAATTAATATGACTAGAATGTGCATATCCATGGGATTTACACACTCTAGTCATAAACTTAGAAGCTCCTTGTCCAACGTCCACCTATATAATTGTTTCCTTGCGATGTGCGCCATGCAGTAAACTTAAGATTACGTTTGACAGAATATTCTACACCATATTTATTTTGTTTATTATTAATACCTTGAGAATAGGTAAGCATAACTTTCGGCACAATATACTTGCCAATTTCGATATTGTAATTGCCAGCAGTTTCTCGATTAGTCGGTTCATCAGGATCAATGGAACCAGTCGTAATATTGATTCTATCAAGCCCTAATGTATTTTGTAATGCATCTTGTACATAACCAAAGGCAAACATTTGTAACCCTGCAGTAGCAACAGCATTTACATCTTCATTTGTCAATGTACTGCTATTTGAATCTGCCCCACGGCCAAAGGTCAACATAGAAATAATTTGTTTTCTAGACAAACTAGGATTAGACGATAAAGTCAAATCCATGTGATCTACCGTGCCTTTTACGCCGAGCAGAATATTATAATTACTTACATTTGTTTCAGCCTCTAATTGTAAGTTTGGCAAATAGGAGCCACCCACGAAGTGTGCATTCCCCTTCGTAATATTAAATACATGACTTAAGTATTTAAATGTACCAGATTTAACATCAAACTGACCACTAGCCGTTGGGTTTTGTAACGTTCCGCCAAAGTGAACATCACCACCAATGAACATATTATACAAAGTACGATCATATAGGCGTACACCCTTGCCAGCATGGATGGTAACGTCTACCCCCATATTGGTACTACTTTCACTAGATTGTAAGGAAAGCGGAATCTTGAATTGGATATTTTCCAAGTCCAAATTACCTATCAATGTAGGCAACCCATCGCGTTCAGCAATATAAAGTTCCCCATTCAATGGGCCCCTAATATATTCACTACGAACATCGAGTCCATCAAGTTGAACAGCAGCCTTATAGTTTGTAAGCTCATGACCAGACCAATTTACCTTAGCAGCTAAACCGGCTGAACCTTTCCCCATATTAATGCGGGATTGGAAATCACCTTGCTGTCCTGAGAAGATTAAATCCCCATCAATCCCTGTAATTTCATTATCTACATTAGCCAGCTTCATAGTGCCATTACGTACAGAAACCGTACCATATGCTTCTGGTTGATCTATAGTACCAGTAAGTCTGATTACCCCTTTTAACGGACCTGTTGCCTCCTTAACACTAGTAGTAACAAGAGGAATAACAGCCATATCAGCTTCGTTAAAATCGATAGTTACGTCCATAGATTTAGCATTACTAGCTTCTATGTAACCAGAGGTATAAAGTGCAGCCAATGGGATTTTACCATAAATACTAAGTTTATAGCCTCCCTTTGCACCTTGGATCCGTTGAATTTGAATAACATGATCTTGCATAGTAGCTAATACAAACCCCTCATCAATGCCAATTCCATTGAAAGAGCCAGATTCTACCGCACCAGAAAGTTCAACCTTAGGGTTTTTAGTTTTTCCCGTAACATTCACAACACCAGTTACCCAACCTGTAGCTTGAATGTCCTTACCCATAAGTGGTAAGAATGGTACTATGTCAACATCTTTTAAAGCGACTTGTAAGTCAGCTTCGCCATCTAGATCCAATGTACCGCCCATGGCAATGAGCCCTTCATCAACAGGTAGTTTTAAGGTCGTAATTTTAAACTTTCGATTAGCTAAGCTAGCATCAATCGTTGCATCACCAACAACCTTGTTATCAATACTAACTTCATTAATTTTACCGTCAACAGTAACACTTGGATTATCCTTTGTGCCACCAATTTCAACAGAACCGTTTAATTTACCATCAAGATGCTCATTTTTACGATCTAACAGTGCTAATAGATTCTTGACACTACCATTAGTAACATCTAAAACACCAAATAGCTGTTGACTATCGTCGAGCTTCATGCCGCCTTTAGCAACATAACGACCACCATTTGATTCAGCAAAAGAAAAGTCTTGTACATTTACAACGGATTTATCTGCATAGACATGACCATGTAGATCTGTCAACAATTGGCCATTGATGGATAAAGCATCAGATAAAACATATCCATTAAACTGAGGATTATCCATAGACCCTGTTATAATACCACGGCCATCTAATAAACCATCTACCTTATAGTCAGTATTGATGAGCAGTCTGCCCATATCAATTTTTTTACCTTCGAAATCAATATTAATAGCATCTTTTGATACAGTACCGCCACCAGTAATAGTTGCACCATAACCTTCGATATCAAAGCGATATAATTCTAATGTTTCATTTTTATAGTTGTATTTGGCAAAAGCATTAGTAATAAGCTTACCATAGGCAGACCCATCCCATAAATGAGCTCGCCCTTCTACAATTAGGAATATTTGTTACAGGACGAATTAAATTTTCAATACGCACTGCGCGAGCTTTAGCATTTAAATCTAATGCATCAGTATTGATATTATACCAACCTGTAATATCATAACCACCACTACCGTCACCAATATGACCATTGGTAATGGTTAGAACATGATTGTCCAAAGTAATATCGCTATGAATATCATTAAAATGAGCGCCCTTATAAAGAACCTCTTGTCCCCATACAGTACCAGTCACATTAGGATTATCTAAGGAGCCTTTTACATTAATAGATGTGCTAACAGTACCAGCAACATCGTCACCTATGATTGAACTAAGTGATGTTAACGGTAACGCATTACCAGAAATTGTAGCATCCACTTGACCATTTTGAATCGAACCATATCCACTAAAGGATCCAGTTTCCATATTCCCAACCATAGTTATATTGGTAAGATTGTCACTATGGGTTAGATCCGCTTTTACAGAATCCAACACTACACCACGGACCCCAATCTGATGGCCCTGAACAGCGCCTACAAGATCTGTAACTTGATTATTCTTACCCAAAACATGGATTTCTCCATCAACTGTCCCTGTAATAGGCATCGTCAAATCTTGTGTGAAAGTATCCAATGATAAGTTATGAACATTAGCAACAGCGTCAAAATCACCTGTATCTACGACGTATTGACCTTTAACTTTAGTATTGCCAGCGCCAATAGATAATTGAGCATCATCGATGCGAACTAATCCATTATCGTATACTACATTTCCCTGCACGCGGTCCACATGGTACCCTTTATAAGAAATACCATCGCTGCCTATGGTTGCATCGACCCGAGGCGCTACAGTAGTGCCGCCAATATGAGCACGACCACCGACAATGCCAGTAACCCCCACATCGGTAATGGCTTCTAGATTTACCTTATCTGCTACAACATTAAGGTTTAGATATTCTTCGTCTTTCCCCAAGGTAACGAGGCCATTAATCTTCGCTACTTGATCATTGATACGCCAAGAGCTATGACTAATAACAATTTGGTCATGATTGAGCATAATACGACCTTCACCATCAGTAATAGTATACATCGTATTACCCCGCTTATAAGTACCCGATAAGCCTTTAAAGCCTACATTGCCACTCATAACATATTGGCCATCTTCACTTTTAATATTGAGATGTAAATCTTGTAATTTTCCCTTCGTTACAACAAGATCTTTGCGTAACGGAACAAAGCTCATAATACCAGCCGTATCAATTTCATCGGCTTGTACAAAGACATCAAAATTAGATACATCATCCATATTTATTTTGCCATTTACAAGGACAGATGATCCATCTACATCAGCTGTAAAAGCACCTTTTGACATACCGCTCATATTAAGAGCAACAGTGCCATCAAGATTTTCAACATTGCGCTTAATACCATCTTTAGTACGTAGCGCTACATGTCCATTATTAATGGTAATATCACCATCAAAGCTACCCGATTTATTCGGATCAGATGGTTTAACTAACTTTTCTATACTCCAAGATCCATCGTTCAATTGACATATATGAAGATCAGGTGCCTCTACAGTAACACTGGATATAGCTGTTGCCCCTGATGTATTGCCCCCAATTATGCTTGGTAATGCAGATAGTTTAACCCCAACGGCTACATCTTGTGCCGTACCTACTAAGTGACCATCCCGATCTTTAATCACCACATCTGATAAAACTACATCGCCATTCCAATTGATACGAAGAGAATCATAGTCCACAGATCCGTTTATGGCATTATTTACTTGTTCTTTAACCATAGGAGCCACATAGGTCATACACATTATGAATAATATAAATATATATACTATATATTACCACAGACAAAGTAATAACTATAGTGTTTTAGGGGTAAATTTTATAAAACTAATATAATTTCACACTAATCAATTTCTGCTATAAGTACACTGCTAATACAATTGCTCTAATATAAGTACATTGAGTTATACGACTACACATATATGGGAAATTAATTGCTTTTTTACGATAACACACTTAATCTAAACCAATATGAAATATACATATAAAATACGAAAGAAAATACTGAAGTAGCAAAAAAGACGACCGAAGTCGTCTTTTTAGGTTACATATTATATTATTGATTGCCACCAAGTTGTGCTAACTGTTCAGATGCACCACTGTTTGCAATAATTTCTGCACCTTGTCCAACTGGAGTATTCAAAGGAACACCTGTCAATTGTTCAAGAGCCGCAATACTAATATTGTAATTATAAAGTGCTTGTACATAATTATTACGAGCATCTGTTAATTTAGTTTCAGCATCCAGTACATCAAGGTTTGTACCAACACCTGCACGATAACGAAGTGTAGCAATGCGGAAGCTTTCTTGACCTTGAGCGACTGCAGTTTGAGTGCTTTGGATTGTTTGCTCTGCAGAACGCAAGTTCAAGTATGCTTTTTGTACTGCTAGCAACACATTATCTACAGCGGCTAAGTTGGCTTCTTTAGCTTTTTCTAAAGTATCAGTAGCCACTTTTACTTTATTTTGTGTTGTACCGCCATCCCATAGACTCCAAGAAGCCTTTGCTCCAATATGCCAAGATTTGTTATTTGTACCAAAGTAACCATCTGGATCAGCATAACCACGACCGGCTTCTACACCAACTGTAGGTAAGTAGCCAGACTTAGCCTTTTTCAAAGTCTCTTCAGCCTCTTTTACGGCCATAGCAGATTTTACAAGCGCTGAGCGATGAAGCAATGCATATACTTTAGCTTGTTCTAATGTAACATTGTAAGGTTTATATTGTAAGTCATGTTCTGCCGTATTAATAGCTGTTTGTGCAGGATATGCAATGACTTGATTTAAACTTGCTTCTGCTAAATTTGCAGCGTTTTGTGCTTTTACAAGATTCGTTTCAGAGTCTGCGAGATTTGTTTTAGCAGCCAATACATCAGAACTAGCGACCAAGCCAACATTATATTGAGCTTGCACATTTGTTACATGACCTTGGTAATCTTTCACAGATTGCTGAGCCACATCAACAAGATTACGGTTCATAATTAACGTATAGTAGCCACTGATAGCATCGTATTTAGCTTGTTGCAATGATTCTTCATAACTTGCACCAGCCCCTTCTCGTGCATAACGAGATGCATCAATAGACGCATCTAATTCAGGACTAAATACAGGTGCGCTAATCGTAAAACTATGACTACCAGTCTTGCTTGTTACGTTTCGTCCAGTCATAGCGTTCACACCATTACTTCTGGCCCCTTGCCACGAATAAGAAATACTAGGATTTTTACCAGCTGCGGTAGCACTTACAGTATCTTTTGCAGCTTGATAGTCCCATTTAGTTTGTTTTGCAGTACGGTTATTGGCCAATGCCAAATCTATAGTACGAGACTCATCGAGGTCCAATTTGCTCTCATATGTTTTGCTATCTTGAACAGATTTTTCAGCTAATTGCTTTTGTGTT
>JAWERH010000103.1:0-9339 GCA_032482215.1 Veillonella sp.
ACCAGCAGGTAATGTACCATCTTCGTAACCAGCGAATGTGGATACAGGAAGATCATAACCAGCTTGTGCATTGATTGGTTGTGCAATGTTTTGAACGAAGGATGGGCAAGATTCGCAACCAGGTTTAACTGCGTGGCCGCCTTCATCAACAGCGTTTTTCCAGTCAGCAGGAACATCTACTTTTACCAAAGCGTTAACGCCTTGATCAATAGCAGCGTTGTTCATGTCAACGATATTTTGACCTTTTTTACCGTAAGAAGTTACTACGGATTCTTTAAGGTATTTAACAGCGTCATCAACAGGGATGATTTCAGTCAATTTGAAGAATGCAGCTTGAGTTACCATGTTGATACGGCCGCCCAAACCGATTTCGGAAGCGATTTTCGCAGCGTTGATAATGTAGAAGTTCAATTCTTTTTCTGCGATTTGACGACGTAATTTAGCTGGTAAATGTTCGTTTAATTCTTCAGGAGACCAAGTACAGTTCAATAAGAATGTACCGCCTTTTTTGATGCCGCGGATCAAGTCGTATTCATGTACGTAAGATTGACGGTGACATGCTACGAATTGAGGTTCAGTAATCAAGTAAGGCAAGTTGATTGGGTTTTTACCAAAACGAAGGTGAGACATTGTTACGCCACCAGATTTTTTGGAGTCGTAGTCGAAGTATGCTTGAGCATACATATCAGTGTGGTCACCGATAATTTTGATAGCGGATTTATTCG
Source organism: Veillonella sp. (assembly GCA_032482215.1). Classification (GTDB taxonomy): domain Bacteria; phylum Bacillota; class Negativicutes; order Veillonellales; family Veillonellaceae; genus Veillonella. The sequence continues at coordinate 726 of JAWERH010000103.1, forward strand.
CACCTACAGTACCGTCAGAACCGAAGCCCCAGAATTTACATTCAGTCAAACCAGGAGTTTCAACTTCTACACCTTCAGCACGATCCAAGGACAAGAATGTAACATCATCATTGATACCCAATGTGAAGAATTTCTTGCCGTTTTCAGCAGCCAAGTTATCGAATACAGATACGATGTCTGCAGGGATAACGTCTTTGGAGCTCAAACCATAACGGCCAGCGATAACTTTTACGTTACGGCCACCGTCGATTACAGCAGCTTGTACGTCCAAGAACAATGGTTCAGCCAAAGCGCCTGGTTCTTTAGTACGGTCAAGAACTGCAATGCGTTCTACTGTTTGAGGAAGAGCTTTCAACAAACGATCTGTTGCGAATGGACGGAACAAGTGAACGTTGATGAAACCAACTTTACGGCCCAATTTGTTTAAGTAGTCAACAGTGGATTGAACTACTTGAGCGGAGGAACCCATAGTTACGATTACGTCAGTTGCATCAGGAGCACCATGGTAGTTGAACAATTGGTAGTTAGTACCAGCCAATTTGTTAACTTCGTTCATGTAATGTTCTACAACGTCAGGAACGTTCAAGTAGAATTTGTTGGATGCTTCGCGATGTTGGAAGTAAACGTCAGGGTTTTCTGCAGTACCACGAGTTACAGGAGCATCTGGGTTCAAAGCATTTTTACGGAAAGCTTTAACAGCGTCCATGTCTACTAATGGTTTCAAATCTTCATAGTCCCAGATTTCAATTTTTTGAATTTCATGGGATGTACGGAAACCGTCGAAGAAGTTGATGAATGGTACACGAGTTTTAATAGCTGTCAAGTGAGCTACAGCGGACAAGTCCATTACTTCTTGTACGGAGGATTCAGCAAGCATAGCGCAGCCAGCTGCACGAGCAGCCATTACGTCTTGATGGTCACCGAAGATAGCCAAAGCGTGTGCAGCCAACGCACGAGCAGCTACTTGGAATACACCTGGAAGTAATTCGCCTGCTACTTTGTATAAGTTAGGAAGCATCAATAACAAACCTTGGGAAGATGTGAAAGTTGTTGTTAATGCACCAGCTTGTAAAGAACCGTGAGTTGCGGCAGCAGCACCTGCTTCAGATTGCATTTCTACAACTTGAACAGTGTTGCCGAAGATGTTTTTACGACCAGACGCAGCCCATTCGTCAATGTGTTCTGGCATTGGGGAAGATGGAGTGATTGGGTAAATCGCAGCAACTTCTGTAAAACCATAAGAAACGTGAGCAGCCGCTTGGTTGCCGTCCATAGTTTTAAATTTACGACTCTTTAGGAATAACAACCATTACAAACTTGCGCACATGAAAAAATAATGCAATAATATATATGTTATATATAATATGGCATTATGTGTGAACATACTTTTGTATTGGGCACAACCATAATTCCTAATATCATAACTTGATATAGCCCTATATGCACATTATAACGTGCTGGGCCCTATCAACGCAACACATACAGTGACTGTCGCTTTGCCAATATTGCTATCCATGCTTTACATAAAGTAATAGCTAATTGCGTTATAGTAATAACTATTCTCATTTAGTATAGGTCACTTCCCATAACCAGATTTTATTTTTAGGGGGTTAATTATGGATTTTCATCATTTGAAATACTTCGTTGAAGTAGCTGATCAAAAAAGCTTTAGTAAAGCTGCGCGGAATTTGCACATCTCCCAATCCGCTATCAGCCGTACTATTAAAGCTTTAGAAGACGAACTTGGTGTTGTTCTCTTCATGCGTAATGCTAAATCTGTAGAACTTACTGATGGGGGTACCATCTTCTTAACCCACGCAAAACGCGTAGTATTCATGTTTGAACATCTAAAAACTGATTTTGAAAACGAGTTTCGTTTGGAGCAAGGTTCCATTAGAATTGGTATTCCACCAATTACCGATGCACCTATCTTCGCTCAGCTTTTAGGGGAGTTCAAAAAAGTATATCCACAAATTGAATTAGAACTTTATGAACAAGGTTCTAAAAAAGTTGAGATTAGTGTTCAAGAAGGCTTGATTGATATTGGTATCATTTGTACGAAACCAAATCCAAAAGAATTTGAGTCCTTCTACCTCACTAGTGATCCGCTTTCCGTTATCGTTCCAATATCTAGCCCTCTTGCGAAAGAAAAAGAGATTCGTTTAGAAATGCTAGCTGACGAGTCTTTCGTATTACACAAAGATGACTTTAATTTGCATGACGAAATCATCAAAGCTTGTAAACATACAGGTTTTCAACCTCATATCGTATTTGAAACAAGCCAACGTGATCTTATGTTGCAAACAGTTAGTGCAGACCTTGCCATCGCATTGTTACCATCTCGTCTCTGCCCTGAGGCAGGTGAAAATACAGAGGTTGGTTCCAAGGTCGTTGTACGTCCACTTGTACCAGAAATTATTCATACACTTTATGTTATTTGGAAAAAAGGTCATTACCTCTCCCACGCTTCTCGCTTGTGGTTAGACTTTGTAAATTCCAAATTACCATTACCTGGATTACAACTCGAGGATCGTCAATAATGAATAAACCATCTGGGCTCGCATCTAAATTGCGGGCCCTTTTGAAAGCTAAAGAAACACCCATGTGGGGCGTTATCATCGTGCTGGTCATTGTTATAATCTTCCAGCAAATACAAATTTCAGAACTACAATGGCGTGTCGATGAAGACCACGATGGCTCTACCATCGACAGTGTAGCAGGTCGTCTTTACATTCTTGAAGGGATGGCTAATAAGCATAGTGATCAACTAAACGAAATCCTAAAAGATATTCGTCAACTACAAAATGACGGTGCCAAGTACGACTGGGAACTAAAGCAACTGCAATGGTTGCATCCAGAGCTCAAAGTACAACCACCAGAGGCAAACCCACACCCATTCAAATCCACAGATCTAAACCTGGATATGAATCCTGGGAAAGTGCCTGATGTAACAAAACAAAATCAATAAAGAAATCAGAAATAAATAAAAGCACCTTACATACCTACAAAAGTCATCACAAATGACTCTTCTCATAGGATATAAGGTGCTTTTATCGTTATTCTATTATAGATTTAATTGCTAGTTTTCCCATACATCTCTGCAACGACAAGTTGCTTCTACTTGCGATACGCTTCTAATTTATATGCATATTCACTTAAAAGCTCCTTTGAATAAATTTTTTCATTTTTTGAATCTCTAACTTCTTTCCAAATAATAGATGCTACTTTTAATTTATTCGAATAATTACAACTACATTCATCTGCACAAAAATCCTTAAAAAATTGATTCCATTGACAAACCGAATTGTCATACTTTGCATAATCTGATTCACCATAATATACTTTCAGCAAATCTCCAATTGTAAAGCTTGTATTTTTTTCACTCTTTACTTTTCTCCAGGCAGTAGCCATATCAGCATTAAATTTAAATCGTGAAACACCTATTAAATCAGAGAAATATTCTCTAAACTTCGTATTAAAGGAAAAATTACATTCAAGTAATGGTGTATCTAAAGTAATAGTTTCCACTTGCCTTCTTCTATTTTTTATTGATGATTTTTTAATTAAATCGCCTTTAAAGTACTGCTCAATAATATAATTGAGTTCTTGTTTTGTTCCCCTATATTCTAATCCTAATGATTTACATATTTGTGAAAGTTCATCACGATACCAATAATATTTATTAAATTCATCAAATGATGTAATTTCATCAAACTTAGGTCTACACTCTTTCAATATTTGTCTCCTCAAGTTTAAATAATACTATTTTGTAAATTGTAACATAAAATTGAATAGTATCCAAAATCACACCATTGAAGCATTCGTTAAATATTTTCCTATTAAGTTGTCTATAATCTAGTTATCTATAATATAGCTCTACTTAATCCTCTTTATGTTCCATAGATTTTGGAAGTGTCAAAATTAATAGACCAGCAAGGAACATACAAGCCCCCATTACATAGTAACCATAAGCAAAGCTACCAGTGTGACCATTGATGAATCCAAGCATATAAGGACCTACCCAGCCCCCCATATTACCTGAAGAGTTAATGAGTCCCATCGCCCCCGCTGCAGCAGCGCCAGATAAGAAGGTTGTTGGCATGGTCCACCATACACCCATACCACCGTAAACACCTACTGCAGTTAAGCATATAAAGAATAAGCTAACTTCTGGAGATGGACTGTGTGGTGTTGCTAAGAAACCAATAGTACCAATGAACAATGTAGTAGCAACAGAGGAATGACCACAATATACTTGTACAAGTAATGCAGCAGACATGGGAATCGCAATAGACCATGCTACTACGCTTGGCGGCCAACCAGATAGGCTTTTAAGAACTTGAGGCATCCAGAAGCTAAAGCCCCAGAAACCAATAACCCATAAGAAATAGATTAATGCTAAACGCAATACTTTTGGATCTTTCAAAGCTTGCCATGTAGTATATTTCTTTACAGCTTGCTTTTGTTGTTCTTCTTTTTCAAGTTCAGCCTTTATATAGGCTTTTTCTGTATCAGTTACCCAAGATGCATGGTCTGGACGTTCTTTCATCCAGAACGCAAAAATGAAAGCAAAGATAACAGCTGGAATAGCTTCAACGATGAAGAGTGTGCGCCACCCATGAAGACCAAAGAATGTTGTATCAAGTAAGATACCTGCCAATGGACCACCGATGATATTAGAGAACAATAAAGATGTTAACATCAAGGAGATTGCCTTTGCACGTTCTTTTGGCAAGAACCAATTTGGAATGAGTAACGAATAAATTACAGGATATAAAGAGGCTTCACATAGACCAAGAAGGAATCGATAAATATAAAACTCCAACTCTGTGGTCATCGTTGTCATAAGAATACATACTAGGCCCCAACTAAACATAATACGTGCTACCCAATGCATAGCATTACAGCGAGCAGCGATTAGGGATGCAGGGACTTCAAATAATACATAGCCTATAAAAAAGATACCGGCCCCCATACCAAATACCTCTGGTGTCAACCATGGTAAATTCTCCTTCATAGTCAAGCCTGCATAAGCAATGTTAACGCGATCCAGGAAGGCAATAATAGAAACAATAAACAATGGCAGGACTACATGGAGCATACGCCGCGTCGTAAAGTCCTTAAAATCGATGGCCCCACTTTGAGGCTCTGGTGTAGATGAGTTCATATAATTCCTTAATAGGAATAGCGAAATCAAAATGATAGCATCTGAAAATAGAAAAGGTATATTCACAAAGAGTGACTGTATAAAATAAAAAAGCACTTTATAGTATAATGCTGTCTCTATTACAAGAGAAGAAAATACTATAAAGTGCTTTCATATTAATTTGTACTAACAGGATCATAATCAGCAGGCACAGGAGCAACGATACTCACAAATACAATATCTTCTGTTCCAGTATTTTTTGCACCATGACATTCACCCTTTTTAGATACTATAACTTGCCCCTTTGTAAAAGGCACCTCTGTATCAGGCGTTGGATAAAATACACCCTTGCCTTGCAATATAACCCATATATCATCAGAGTTATGATGATAATGCTTTGGTAAGGTTTGACCAGGTTTAATAACCCATACTGAACCACCTGTGGAATCAGTTTGATAAAATGGCGTCCTAACAGCTTTCTCCAAACTTTCAACTTTCACAAGTTCCATATCAAAAACACGTTGATCACTCATAATGCTCACACCTTTCATTGATTAACAACTACCGAGTTCCAGATGCGTATTCACCCATATTAATATCTAGAACCTCTCGAACGGGCTGGATTAAAGAATCCTCGTATTGAACCTTCCACTGAATATCCTGATTCATCTCGCCATTTTGTAACCCCGCAATGGTTTCCCCATCACCTATTACATTACCATGTTCGAAAATATAATTCAACACATTATAAGCATGAAATACTACATGATTAGGATCTACACCGTGAAAGTGATACTGTAAATCAGGTAAAAATAATGTACTCATACCCACAGAATCTACCATCATATCATTGGTACCTTGAATACTAAAATAACGCACATTTACAGCATAATACATGAAACGAGTCACCTCTTTATCAGGATGATTTTTAATCGATTCTCGACTTAAGAACTTACGAGATGGTCCAAATACAACGGCTTTACAAGAGGGATATAATTCTAGTAATGCATCTACATACTTTACAAGCATATCTGCACGTTCTTTGGCCGCTAAACCAGAGGCTAACATATCCGTAGCAAACACCCTGTATTGGCACTCTGCTAATAACTCATCCACATTTGGACAATCCCATACCTGACTACGATCAAAATCATCTAATACAGGTTTATCGATTTTTTCACAATTTGTCACCATCAATGTCGGTGGAATATCTGCATCAGTATCCTCGTAATGCACCTTATAATTCTGAGGTGCAAAACCTGCGGAATCACGACGATGATCAAAACAATCCACAGGTCCTAAATACTTTGTGAGTACCTCTACCATTGTATCGCGGCCAGGCATATCACACTGCTCAGGCATTAATAACTCAACGAAAAACAACCCGCCAGGACGAACAGAATTATCTGTTAGATCTTGTTTAAACACTTGGCTCATATTCGCTCTCCTTTTTTACTATTTATCTGATGAATGTATTAATTCATACCATTTTACAATACCTTCAGGGATTAGATAATTTACACTTTCCATCTTAGACTTTACCCATAGATATACGTCATTTGGAGCAATAATATGAATCGAATCACTTTGAATATTGGAATTTTTTATCTCACCTTCCGATGTAAATAGATATACTTCTTTTTTTCGTTTCTGATCATCTACCAAATCAATATACTTAATAAAATCTAAAGCAACATTTCCTTTTTTAACTTGAGGATATGCAAGCATCCCATTTTCTGGATTTACTAATACACATTCATATAGCTCAGTTGCAATTTTATTCGTAGATGGGATTGTCACATAACCTTTACGATCATATAAATATAAACAAACTAAATCCTCACAATCATTTGGAGATAAACAATCATAAAATAATTGTTGTAAAAATTCTTCTTTTGAATTCTCTAATATCAAAGGTTTTCCCCAAAATGCATATTCAGCATACTCAAACATATAGTCTTTATTTATACGTTGAATAGTTCGACCGCGAATAAAAGCGGTTGCTACTGCACCTGGTACCTGACTTTCATCACCAATTCGTTCCCAGTTAACCGCTGTAATTTGATTAGCGGCATCAAAATCTAATGCATCCTCATCACTGTTATAAATACACTCAGATTGTTCACTTACATACCCTAGATAATAAATACCATTATCACGCATCCAAATATAGTCGCCCTTTTCAATTTCCCTCAGCATATCAACAGCAATCAACCGTTTTTTATTATTTATCCCATATAGACCATACGTTCTAACCACATCATAATACTGATTTATATCTTCTATATTTTTACGTTTTTCTTGTATTTCAATTATAGCCTCAGGGTTATAATTCTTTATGTGGTCATCCTTAATACTCCACCCTAACGCAGCAACATCATTATCTAAACAATACTTTGAAATTTTTTCTCCACTGCTACTATCTGTTCTTGTTTGTAATCTCCACACAGTTCCCATGGCATTAACCTCCAAATTAAATAATACAAACTTCATACAATAAATACATTACCTTTTAATTTATAGTATACAGGATGATATTCAGTACTACAAATCGCCATCCATCGTTTTACAAACTTCTCAAAATCAATGTTATAATTACAATTTAATAGAATTTGCATAGAGTTTTGTAATAGATACACTCGTTCAATTTCTAATCTATCTATTAAAGAATTGCTTATGAGTTCACCCTTTACAACTTGTTTAAATCTTGCATATAAATAATCAATACACTGATTTTTATATCCAAGTTTATAATTGCTAGCCACAAATAAACTACGATATGATAATTCACTCGGAAGAAAAGATTCCCATTCTAGTATTTCATGTCCATCTTCAACCATTCTAATATACATATCATTAATATCGATATAATCTCGAATCCAACATTCAACCATTAAGTAAATATTTAATTCTTGCTCCATTAAGTCATCTATATAAAAGTCCTTTAATCCATCTATATCAAATTCTACATTAGCCCTATATTGATACATAGATATCCCCCCTAATATATAATCACATTCTTTTATATAGATATTATAACTTTATGAATGCCCAAATTTTCACCCATAGCATCATATTTAATATGTAAAAACCTCACATTATCCCCTCCCTATGGCCCTACAATTCATAAAAATACAAAGACCCGCTCCATGGTCCTCAGACTCATGGAGCGGGTCTTTGTATTAACTTACTAGCATGGGATGGTGAGATGACAGTGGAACCCAAACGGACTCTACCGGACTCCAACCCCTACTCAATTATAGAGGTTTACGAACCACGTCGATGATAGAGCCATCGCGATATTCTACGATTGCGATGATATCTTCGTCTTTATCAGATACAGGGATATCTTTTGGTTTACCTACTAAATCAAATGCTAATTGTTGTAATTCTTCAATTGTGAAGATAGGCAAGTTGCTATCTTTGAAGCGTTCAATCAAATCAGTACGAGCTGGGTTGATTGCGATA
>JAWERH010000104.1:0-11183 GCA_032482215.1 Veillonella sp.
GTTACCATCTACAATAGCTTGAATATTAGAGGCACGCACATAGCTTTCAACTTGAACATAATCCGGCACACAGTTTACCAATGTACCACCTTGATTAATAATTGGGTGGAATCTGAAATAATCGCTTTCTTTGAAAGTTTCACGAATGGAGTTAACCCCCATAACGCCCATTAAAGCAGCATTAAGAGCATTGATACCTTCATGAGGTGCTTGAGCGGCATGAGCTACCTTGCCATGATATTCAATCAGTTTAGATACAAAACCATTGGATGTACTGCCAAGCCCCATTTCACCAGCTGGTGTTTTGGCAGTCTCCACATGCATTTGCATAGCCATATCGATATCATCGAAAGCACCTTCATAGATAAGTTGTTGCTTACCGCCCATATACTTGAGTTTACCTTGTTCACGCAATTTATTGCGGTAATCAATTTCAATCATTTCCTCTGCAGGAACAGCAAATAGTACAACATCGCCTGCTAATTCGTCCATCACTGCTTGTAGGCCTATAGCTACGGCAAACATATTAGTAATTTGTACATTATGACCACAGCAATGAGCAGCCCCTGTTAAATCATCGGCACGAGGATGGCGAGGACAGAGAATGGCATCTAGCTCACCGATCATAGCAACTGTATATTTACTATCTCGGCCTTTCATTCTACCTTTTACACCTGTCAATGCATGCCCTGTAGTATAAGAAATGCCAAGTTCATCAAACATAGCTTGAACCTTTTTAGAGGTTTTTACCTCTTAATTCTCGTAAACGCGGTTGTGCATCAACAATAGCTTTACAAACACGTTGTTTTACTTCTTCCTTTGTCATACGGCCCATACTATCTCCTTTATAAAATCGACCGTATAAAATACGGTCGATCATGTCATCATGATATATAGATATCTTCTAAAATATAAATCTATAATTATATCTTAACATAATTTAGACATCTAACAGTATGATTTAGTATTAAATTAAACCTTCTAAATGAAGTACTAATTGGGCTAATGCTGTTGCACAGATGAAAGTACCTGCTGTTACAGCTAGTGCAACAGGAATAATGCGCCAAGATAAGCGACGGAATGCACCAAGGTCTTTCCCTAAGGATAAACCTGCATAAGCAAGTACTGGTGTTGTAGTAGCAAGGAATGTTACTTGGCTAGTTTTAGCAATGATCCATTCTTGACCAAGCATACCTGGTAAGGATGCAACAACACCGACTAAGGAAACCCAGAATACCATAGGTAATTTATTAGCATATGGCAAGTTAGAGAGCAATGCACCAATTGTAGCAAGGACTGCTAAGATAGCTACGCCAACTAAGCTATCGCTAAATAGATGTTTACCATCCATTACATTGCCTACTGCAGTGATGATAGCAGCAATACAAATAACGATGACAAATTGTGTTAATTTTTCGCTTTTACTCATGATTTACTGCCTCCTCTGCTAAATCCTGTTCACGGGTACGACCTGTAAAGAAGTTGTATGTTTTTTCCATAACAGGTAAAGAAACAAATAGACCAAAGTATACGCCTAGAACGGTAGTCAACAAGTTTGCAGCCCCTGCAAGAGCCATAATTTGTTGTTCGTAATCTGGATATACTGCAATGATTGGAGCCGTAGCGGCAGCCATCATACTAGCACTACCTACGCCAGCGCCCATAGCTAATGCCAATGGATGGAACCATCCAGATTGTGCCAACATACCAGCCAATACGGAGGACCACATAGCACCGATAAGAACGCCACAGATGTACATACCCATAACACCACGGCCCTCAGGAGAGCTAAAGCCAAATTTGTCGATAATAATGGCTACATTCGGCTCACGGTCTACAGAGTAACATGCACCTACTGCTTCGCGTCGCATACCAACTAATAATGCCACAGGTAAACCGAATACAATAGTACCAAAGAAATGACCAAGCTCTTGTAATAACAATGCCCAGCCTGCACTTGTAAGAATACTAAGATTTGGACCAATACCTAAACCTACTTTTACCATCAAGATCATAACGGCAATACCGATATAATCGGCAGATTTTTCCATCTGTTTAATCGTAAGAATTTTAAACTTAGGAATAGAAATTAATAAACCTAGAACCAATGTGTACAATAATGGCAATAATACAACAGGACCTAGTTTTTTTATGCCTATAAATTCAGCGACTACGGTTAGTACGAGCGCTAGAAAATGTATTTTGAGATTTCCCAAAAGCTGCATAATCACCTCCTATAAAAACATATAATATAATATTGTTATATTATAAATAATTGTTATTAAAAGTGTCAACTACAGATGCACATATGTCTATTAGGATTATCATTTTTCAATCATATAAATACCCTTTTCAGCATCAATTACCTTAACGATAATATTTTCTATCATTGACGGTTTCACTTTATGAAACCTTTGATCTTGTTCATCATAATAAATGGCCCATTCAGACATACATGCTGGAATCAACAAAAGGCAGTTTGATTTCTCAAACTGCCTTTTACTATCATTAAATTATGGAATTTAAAAACTTAACGCTTTGTAATGGTTTACCAATTTCTTGCTCGCAGTATGCAAATAGTAGCTTTTCAAGTTCCTTCCATATGGTTTTGGGAAGTTCTATAGGCGTATCTTCGCCCCACTGGTAAGCGAGAATTTGAGGTAATCCAGCTTTCACAGAACGCGAAATACTAAGATTGGTTGTTTCTTTCACCTGCAACCAGAATGGATCGATGCCATCTTGATGAGTGAAAGCATTAGCACTAGGCACAACCCCTGCGAGGGATAGTAATTGCCAGCCTAGCATTATCGTTCCTAGCTGTACATTGCGGCGCCGTATTTGCTTGGAATAGTTTACAACGGTATCAAACACCTTGCGATCTACATCATACATTGCAAATAGCAATCTGTGTAACATTTACATATTCACCATCAGGTACGACCGTTATATACATGGCACTAAAAGGACGTAAATAGGAACTGTTACGCATGGTCATCATTCGCTTATGTGGTATAGATGCACGAATGAGTCCTAAGCTAGGCGTGATAAAAGTAAATACAGAGTATAGCTTATGTTTTTTTCGACTAATGACGATGGCAGGTGTATTAAAACCACCATTAAGCTTCTTCATGTTCTTCTTCCGTTGTTTCCTCTTCAGGTAAAGGTGTTACTTTAATACGGGATACGCGATAGCCTTGCATTTGTGTTACTTCAAAGGTATATCCCAATGCATCCACAGTATCACCTACGATTGGCGTCCGTTCTAAAAGACCAAATACATAGCCCCCAATTGTATCAGAATCAGAATCGTCGATTTCAATGTCCATCATTTCCTCTACTTCATCTACAAGAACTTTGCCGTCAAACTCAAAGGATCCATCTGCATAAGCAATTTTAGCTGGTAAGTGTGGTTCATGTTCGTCTTGAATATCCCCAACGAGCTCTTCGATAATATCTTCAAGGCCTACGAGACCAACCATACCACCGTATTCATCTACAACAATAGCTTGATAGATACGACGAGTTCTCATGTATTGTAGCAGTGTGGATAACTTCATTACCTCTGGCACAGTTAAGATATCACGTTTTACATTACGCAAATCCTTGCGCGCTTGGTTAGGACGTTCCATGAGGTCCTTAATATGAACTAGACCAATAATATGATCCTTATCCTCCACACATAGAGGGTAACGCGTATGTGCTTTAGAGCGAATAAATTTCATCGCTTCATCGTAACCATCTTCAACGAAAATACAGTCCACATCTTGACGCGGTACCATAACCTCTTTAGCTCTACGATCTACAAAGTTAAATACATTGTCAATCAACTCTGATTCCACTTGGTCTAGTTGACCTTCTTCATGGCTTCGAGAGATCATCATGCGAATCTCTTCTTCAGAGTACACAAGGTCTAGCTCTGTTAAATATTTTGTTTTGTAAAAGCCCAAAATAACAGTGGATATTTTGCTAGCAATCCAAATGAACGGATATACCAAACGACCAGCCGCTACTACGATACGGCTATAGGTATTTACATACTTTGTTGGGAACGATAAGCCCAATGCTTTAGGTACGATTTCACCAAAGATTAAAACAATTAAGCTAATTAATAACAATAAAAGTATATCTAGTACGAAGTGCATCCATGTACTATGCACATTAAATACCGCTACAAGTTGATCTACGGTATTATCAAATACATAGGTACCTGTACCAGCAAGAGCCAAAATAAAGAATAAAATCAAAAACTGCGTCGTATTTAAAAAATACTCAGGGTTTTGATAGAGTTTTAATAAAAACTCTCTATCCTTCTCTAAAAGGATATCCATATCCTCAACATGCTCTTTACGAAGACGAGCAAAGGAGAACTTTGCGACCACAAAAAAGTTAATTAAAAATATACATACAAGACCAAACCCTATGGGTAACAGGCCATCTACACTATCCATCTTAATTCCTTTCATACAATAGGGAAAACGAGTTAGTTTTTATTATAGCAAAAATTATTTTCTATAACCAAGTTCAGATAACATGCCGGATTTATTGCGCCAATCCTTTTTAACCTTAACCCAAAGGTCTAAGTACACCTTTGTAGCCAATAGTTTTTGAATATCTACACGGGCTTCAGCACCGAGTTGTTTCAACAAGGCACCTTTTTTACCGATGATAATGCCCTTTTGAGAGTCTCGTTCACAGTAAATAGTAGCACGGATATAGGTTGTACCATCATCACGTGTTTTCATTTCATCTACGTCTACAGCGATAGCATGAGGGATTTCATCACGTGTAGCCAATAGGATTTTTTCACGAACAATATCAGAAATGATAAGACGTTCTGGTTGGTCCGTAATCATATCCTCTGGGAAGTATTGTGGGCCTTCCGGTAATGTTTCTTCTAATACATTTAGAACTTCATTTAGGTTCTCTTTATCCTTTGCAGAAATAGGAATAACCCCTGCAAATGGATATGCATCTTGATAAGACACGATGGCTTCTAAAAGCTCCTCTTTTTTTAGAGTATCAATCTTGTTAACAACTAAGAAAACAGGAACCTTTACACGTTTCAATTGTTCAATAATGAAGTTGTCCCCAGGTCCTCGCTTTTCATTGCCTGCTACTACAAATAAAACAGCTTCCGTTTCTTTCAAGGACTCAATGGCAGCATCTACCATGAATTCACCTAATTTATGTTTTGGCTTATGTACACCTGGTGTATCCATGAAAACGATTTGTTTTGCTTCATCTGTATATACACAGATAATACGGTTACGCGTTGTTTGAGCCTTATCGGATACGATAGCGATTTTGTCGCCAATAAGGGCATTAATTAAGGTAGATTTACCAACATTAGGGCGTCCTACAACGGCAACAAAGCCAGATTTAAAATGTTCGTTCTTATTCATTATATGGTGCATCCTCCCGCACATAACCGAGATTACCTAAGATAAATTCTTCTTCAGTGCGCATCTCTTTTTTATCTTCGTCGTTCATATGGTCATAGCCTAAGATATGTAAGCAACTGTGAGTCGTTAAATACGCTAATTCTCGTTCAAAGCTATGTCCATATTCAATAGCTTGTTCACGAGTGCGCTCTAAGGAAATAATCATATCACCAAGTAAGTGATGTTCCTCTTCACTGCCTTCGTAGTCATCCCCTTCATTAAGGGCAAAGGACAATACATCGGTAGGTCTATCGATGCCGCGATATTCTTTATTGAGCTCGTGAATCTTAGCATTATCGCAGAGTAAAATACTCATTTCATCTTCTTCAAGACCATATACGCGACTCACTTCATCACAGACCTTGCGTATAACAGCCTCAATATTGGAATCCTCTTGAATTCCTTCATCATAGCTAATATGTATATACATGCTTATCCTTTCGCTACATGCTCTTTGGATGCTGCGTTAGTTTCCGCAGTCTCACCAGCTAATTTGCGTTCATGATACTGATCGTAAGCTTTTACAATTCGGCCTACTAAATCGTGACGAACAACGTCTTGATCGCTAAAGTAAACCATATTAATACCAGGTACATGACGCAATACCTTTTCAGCCTCGCCGAGACCAGACAAAACACGTGGTGGCAAGTCAATTTGTGTCTTATCACCGTTGACTACCATTTTAGAGTTGTTACCTAAACGTGTTAAGAACATCTTCATCTGCTCAGCCGTCGTATTTTGAGCTTCGTCTAGAATAACGAAGGCATTTTCTAAGGTACGACCACGCATATATGCTAATGGTGCTACTAAAGAGGTCTCAAATATGGATCTACTTTGTCTTGTAATTCACCAGGTAAGAATCCTAATCGTTCACCCGCCTCTACAGCAGGGCGAGTCAAAATAATTTTATCTACATTGCGGTTTTTCAAATAAAATGCAGCTAACGCTACTGCTAGGAATGTTTTACCTGTACCAGCAGGGCCAATGCCAAAGGTAATGGTATTTTTACGAATGCTATCTACATAGTATTTCTGACCTTCCGTTTTAGGCGTAATATTTTTCCCCCGCATGTTAACGGATAAGGTATCTTCAAACATAGTATGTACAGCATCAGCTTTGCCATTAGCTACGAGTTTGGCTGCAATACGAACTTGGGACTCAGTTATAGTACTGCCTTCACGGTATAGGAATACTAGTTCTTCTAGCGTGCGATACAAGGCCTCTACTTGTTTTTCATCGCCCTTAATGACTACAGTATCACCGCGTGCCACTACATCTGCAGAGATGACTTCAAGCATCATATGCAAATATCGATTATGTTGACCTAGTATGGATTGTGCTAGGTCATATGTTGGAAATGTAAAAACTTGTTCGCTCATATAACCTCCTAATCTATAAACTTACGAACGGCTTTGCCGTTTAAATAATCACATAAATCACCTTGATGAGCATCTAGTTCGTCTAACTTATCATCAATTAAATCTTGGACGCGCCACCACCCCATGGACCAGTTCGTAAATAACGTATTATCTTCAGGTGCTCTCCCAACAAGACGTTGTAATACAATATCTGGATGCAAGTGACGAACAAAATTCACAACCCGATCAGCATATTCTTCAGCACTAATTAAGGTAAATTGCCCCTCTTCATACCACTTAGCCATCAATGTATTTTTCACAATATATAAAGCATGCAGTTTAACTTGATCTACGCCAAGGGCTGACAAAATACGGGCCCCTTCGATGGTATCCTGCATTGTATCCCAAGGCAAATTAACAATCATATGGGTTGTCACATTAAATCCGTATCTCTTAATGCGCAATACAGCATCAATAAACTGAGCTAAATCATGACCACGATTAATCTTCTCAAGGGTATCATAATTGACCGTTTGCAATCCTAATTCAATATAAATATCCTTATGAAAGCGATCTCTAATGTCAGCTAATATGTCTAAATATTCATCGGCAATGCAATCTGGTCTTGTAGCAATAGCAATGCCTACAGCTTCGTCGATACAGCCTTGTTCCATATAGCTTTTAAAGTCATCAAGTCCCAAATAGGTATTACTAAAGTTTTGATAATAGGGTATGAATTTTTTCGCCTTGTACTTAGGTCCAATGTGAGCAATATTTTCCTCTAATTGCATACGCACTGTCATCCAAGCAGGACGATTTTCATAGCCCGCACCGATTTCACCACAGAAGGTACAGCCCCCTACGCCTGCCGAACCATCTCGATTTGGACACGTAAGTGGCAAGGCAACAGGCAGTTTATAAACCTTTTCCCCATAGGTTTCTTTATAATATTTAGATACCATGCGGTATCGTTTTGGTCTCGTTGTATCGGTCATAACACTCCTATTTAACTATATTAACGTCGATTACAACTGTAAATGGTGTACTAGGTACATTATCTATGCCCAATACATATGCCGTGTCCTTAGACATAGGCATTTCTACATATTGTTGGCGAATCTTACGCCATTCTTTAAATGTATAGTTTGAAATATACTGAGCTGCAATATCTTCATTGCGCCAGAATGCTTCCCCTTCTTGTAAAAGTTCCTTTGTCTGCTTCGGCAAACCAACGGCTTCGCTCCGAACCTTACCACGATAGCTAACAAGAGTGTCGTACTGTAATAATTCGGCTGCTACTTTGTCGCCTTTAGACAAGAAGAAATTATATAAGAACTCGATTTGGTCGATATCTTTCAAGTTAACCTTGTGATGACCAGCATCAAGCCATGCCTGTGTCATTTCACAGAAATAAGAAAAAGCATCTTTTTTAGGCTCCACTTTAGTGGGATCATACTTTTTCATTGGTGGTACATGATTTGTTATTGTATCTTCTCCAGTTATGGATGTATCAGTATGCTCCTTAATAAGCTTGCTACCAATATAACCAAAGACAGTTCTAAAGCGCTCGCTATTATAGAAGCGTTCAAATACATCTTCAAAGTGCTTTAAAAAACGAACGTCTTTATATGGCAATACATGGGTACTTAAAACCTCGTAAGGTGCTAATGGATCACTAATATATTGGTATTCCTCCATGCGGCGTACACCAGAGCCTTTTAGTAATTTTAAGAAACCTATTTGTAGCGCATGAGGTTGCAAGCTAAAGAGATCATTAAAGGATAATCCAAATCGTGCTTTATTTTCATGTGGTAATCCTACAATTAAATCCATATGTACATGTGTACGACCGGCTTCGATAATAGGACGGATAGCCTTTTGAATATATGGCCAATCATTGTAACGATTAATAGCATCCAAGGTTTTCTTATGTGTACTTTGTACGCCCACTTCGATTTGAATACGCCCTGGTGGTGTTTCACAGAGAATATTTGTTTCCCATTCCGTCATGAGCTCAGGCTCCATTCTACAAACTTAACTTGCTTTACCTTATGGTCGATAAACCATTGTAACTCTTTGAAGGTTCGCTCTTGTGGGAAGAATCGCACTGTATTCTTATTGCCAGATAAGCAATACTGACAAGAGAACGGACAACCACGAGAGGACTCATAGTAGATAATTTTATGTTCTAAATCAATCATATCCTCTTCTACATATGGGAATGGAATAGTGCTAAGATCTTTAACCTCTACGGCCTCAGTGGATCCCATAAGTTGACCTGTAATATGGCGGCCTCGTACACCAGGGATTTCTTCTCCTAATCCATCCTTACCATTTTGTAATGCACTAATGAGTTGGTAGAAAGCTTCTTCCCCTTCACCTTGTACAACATAGCATCGGCAGTGAAAGATACCTCCGGACCGCCTAAGATGATTTTAATATCTGGTCGAACGGCTTTCACCATGTCCACCACATGTAAGGTCATTTCGATGTTCCAAATATAGCAAGCGAAGCCCAATACATCTATATTGCGCTCTGTAATATCGCTAAGAATATGTAAAACAGGCATATTAATAGTATATTCTACTATATCGTATGCCTGTCCGTGAGCCTGCCCGTAGGCTTTCAGATACCGCAAAGCCAGGGAGGAATGTATAAATTTTGAGTTTAATGTGGATAAAACTACGTTCATAGGTCCCCTTTAAATCATCGAATGGCTCAGCCACCGTCTAGTCATAATATATATATTATACCATTAAAAGAGCCCAAAGATAAAGGAAACAATAGCACCCACTAAAATGACAACCCCTACTACAGAGAGGATAATGCCACCGAAGAATACAACAGCTGCTAAAACAACAGCTAATATGATAATCAAAATGATACGACTAAGCCAGCTTGTACTATTAAAGCTATACACCTTAACATGTGGCCCATATTGATTGTACTCTTCACCGCGTTGATACTCTTCGTTCATATTACTAGGTGTAGAGTCCACATGAACAGAGTCTCCTACCTCTTCAATGGTTACACCATCAAAGTCACGGCGTTCATCATCAGATAATACTACTGTAGCTATCACTACGATCACTACTTCTATATGTATTTTGATTGTTATTTGTATTGTGTTGATCAGACATCGTTACGTCCTTTATATAACCAAAATAATAATTAATTTTATGCAACTTATTATACCATATTTCTCTGATAAAAATGCAAATAAATATCCCCTATAGATATAAATTCATATATCTATAGGGGATATTTTTGTTTGTATTGCTTATATGACTATAGGCTAACGGGCAAATTAGTCTTTCAAGTATTTTTGAAGCAATTGATTTACCATACCTGGGTTAGCACGGCCTTTAGATTCTTTCATAACTTGACCTACTAAGAAACCAATAGCCTTACCATTGCCACCTTTGAAATCTGCCACTGGTTGTGGATTATTAGCAATAACTTGCTTAACGATTTCTTCAATAGCACCAGTATCTGTGGACCTTCTTCTTTTACGATAGTATCAGCATCCTTGCCGGATTCCCACATAGATACGATAACTTTTTTCGCAATTTTACCAGAGATTGTACCTTTATCGATAAGGGCAATCATACCAGCCAAGTTTTCTGGGCTTACTTTAGATTCAGCAAATGTTAAACCACTTTCATTAATCATCTTGGACAAGTCACCAAGCATCCAGTTAGCCACAGTCTTAGCATCTGCACCTGCTTTTACAGTAGCATCTAAGAAATCTGCAGTTTTACGAGATACAGTAAGGATCGTTGCGTCTTCACGAGACAAACCATATTCGGATACAAAACGTTCAATCTTAGCATCTTGCAATTCAGGTAACGCACGACGTACTTCTTCAATTTTTTCGTCCGTAATTACAATTGGTACCAAGTCTGGTTCAGGGAAGTAACGGTAATCGTTTTCTTCATCTTTCTTACGCATACCAATAGTAATGCCTTGAGCATCATCCCAAGTACGTGTTTCTTGATCTACTTTACCGCCAGCTTCGATCAACTTAGCTTGACGCAAGGCTTCATATTCAACAACCTTTTGAATAGCTGTTAAGGAGTTAACATTCTTAGTTTCTGTACGCGTACCAAACTCTTTAGTACCGCGCAAACGTACGGATACGTTACAGTCACCACGCAAGGAACCTTCTTCCATACGACCGTCAGATACTTCTAAGTATTGCAAGATGGAACGTAGTTTTTCAACATATGCTCTTGCTTCTGCACCAGAACGAATATCTGGTTCAGATACGATTTCAAGAAGAGGAACACCTGTACGGTTGTAGTCAACGTTAGAAGATTTAGAATCGGAAATAGTGTTACCACTGTGAACGAGTTTACCTGCATCTTCTTCCATGTGAATACGC
>JAWERH010000105.1:0-3501 GCA_032482215.1 Veillonella sp.
AAAAGTGGAAGATGTTCTTTCCGTTGGTCAAGAAATCGAAGTTAAATTACAATCCTTCGACGCTGAAAGCAACAAATTATCCTTGTCCTTAAAAGCTTTATCTAAGAGCCCATGGGACGTAGCTGAAGAAACATTGCACGTTGGCGATGTTATCAACGGTAAAGTTGTTCGTTTGGTAGCTTATGGTGCATTCGTAGCTGTTAACGACGACATCCAAGGTTTACTTCACATTTCTCAAATTACAAAACAACGTAATGCGAAAGTTGAAGATTACTTAAACCGTGGTCAAGAAGTTGAAGTTAAAATCATTTCTCTTAACAAAGATGAAAAGAAATTGGGCTTGGCTTTAACTGAATTGATGGAAGCAAAAGAAACTGCAGAAGACGCTGAATAATTCATTGTCTAATATAAAGGCTAACCAAGGTTTCCTTGGTTAGCCTTTTTGCGTACTATACGTAGAATATGATAAAATATAGTAATGTATTAGATTAGATAATGAGGTGAAACCATGGCAAAACCATTAGTGGCCGTTGTAGGTCGTCCAAATGTAGGGAAATCTACACTTTTTAATGCCATTGTTAATAAACGGATCTCTATCGTTGAAGATATCCCTGGTGTAACACGGGATCGTATTTACTTTGACGCAGAGTGGTTAAATCGTGAATTTACAATGATCGATACAGGCGGCATCGAATTTATTACAGATAATAGTCATGTAATTCCTAAGATGATGCGATTACAAGCTGAATTGGCTATTGAAGAGGCAGATGTAATCTTATTTGTGGTAGATGGCAAACAAGGTATTGTACCTGCTGATGAAGAGGTTGCTAATATCTTACGTGCTAGTGGTAAACCTGTAGTATTAGTTGTTAACAAAATTGACAGTGTTAATCAGGAACCTAATATTTATGAATTCTACAATCTTGGCTTAGGCGATCCTATCGGTATTTCCGCTAAGAACTTAATGAATTTAGGCGACTTATTAGATGATACGGTTAAACATTTCCCTCCAGTTGGGACAAATGTTGATGACGAAGATACCATTCATGTCGCAGTTATTGGTCGTCCTAATGTAGGCAAATCTTCTTTGACTAATGCCTTATTGGGTCAAGATCGTGTAATCGTATCTGATGTAGCAGGCACAACACGTGACTCTATCGATACATATTGGACTCATGGCGATCAAAAGTTTGTTCTTATTGACACAGCAGGTATGCGTCGTAAGTCTAAAATCGAAGAAGCTGTTGAACGATATAGTATTGTTCGTTCCTTGCGCTCTGTAGACCGTTCAGATATCGTCGTTCTTGTTCTTGATGCGCAAGATGGTGTTACAGAACAAGATAAGAAAATTGCTGGCTATGCTTATGAAGCAGGTAAGGGTGTAATTATTGTTGTTAATAAATGGGATCTTATTGAAAAAGATGACAAAACAACATTGCGCTTTACTGAAGATATTTATGATGAATTAGGTTTCTTGCAATTTGCTCCAATTCTATTTGCTTCAGCACTTACAAAACAACGTATACACCGTTTAGCAGATATGCTTAAGTTTGTATCTGAACAACAATATCGTCGCGTGTCTACAGGTACATTAAATCAATTGTTACAAGATGCTCAAACAGTAAATCCTGTACCTTCTCGTAATGGCAGAATTCCAAAAATTTACTATATGACGCAAGCTAGTGTTAAACCACCTACATTTATTTTGTTTGTAAATGAACCAGAGTTAATTCACTTCTCATATATGCGTTTCTTAGAAAATAGATTGCGTGAGTCTTTCGGTTTTGAAGGAACACCAATTCGTTTAGTATTGCGTGGTAAGAAACGAGATGATGAAGACTAATGGATATTATGATTATTGTATATGCTGTGTTGGCATACCTTATTGGTTCAATTCCTAGTGGCCTAATTATTGGCAAGACCTTCTTTAATACAGATGTACGTCAATACGGTTCTAAAAATATAGGTGCTACTAATACGTATCGCGTTATAGGTCTAAAAGCTGCATTACCAGTATTTCTCTGTGATGCTTTAAAAGGGGCAGCTGGGGTTGTATTGTTGTCCTCTTATGGACCTATGTATATGATCTTAGGTGGTATCCTTGCTATGATGGGCCATAACTGGTCTATTTTCTTAGGCTTTAAAGGCGGTCGTGGGGTAGCTACAGGACTAGGAGTTCTAATTGCTTTATCACCATTAGTGGCTTTGATTGCCTTCTTGGTATGGGGCGTGATTGTCTATTTTACTAAGCTCGTATCACTAGGATCTATTATAGCAGCAGCTTTAGTACCAATTTTAATGTATTTTACAGGAGAATCTTATTGGTTCGTAGGCTTTGGCGCTTTGGCAGCTTTATTTGTCATTGTTCGACATTGGGATAATATTAAACGTTTACTAGCAGGTAATGAGTTAAAAGTAGAACGTATCAAAAAGGATTAATCTATGAATGTTGTTGTTGTCGGCTCTGGTAGCTGGGGTACTGCTCTTGCTATTAAATCCGTATTAGCTGGAAATACTACAACTTTATATTGTCGACGCCCAGAATTTGCTAAACAATTAGCAGAAGATTTAGAGAATAAAGAGTACTTACCAGGTGTAACATTACCAAAGGAATTACTATATAGCTCAGATCTTGCTACTTGTATCAATGCGGCTGATATCGTTCTAATGGTTACACCGTCTGTACATGTACGCACTAGCTTAGAGTCTCTTAAACCATATGCGCATAAAGAACAATCCTATATACTTTGCTCAAAAGGTGTAGAACGTACTACTGGCAAGTTATTGACTACAGTTATGCGAGAGGTTCTAGGCCCTGTAGGATGTAATCTCGCAGTTTTATCTGGTCCAAATCATGCTGAGGAAATTGGTCGTGATTTGCCTGCTGCCTCTGTATTGAGTACAGAAAATCTTGAAGTGGCCACTATGTTACAGAAAACATTATGTAGTCAAAACTTTAGGATTTATGCAAATACCGATATTACTGGTGTTGAATTAGCTGGGGCTACGAAGAATATTATTGCTCTTGCCGCAGGGATCGTTGACGGATTAAAGTTAGGTGATAACTGTAAAGCCTTACTCTTAACACGTGGTTTACATGAGATGACTCGTTTTGGTGTAGCCTTAGGGGCACAAAAGGAAACCTATGCTGGTCTTGCTGGTATGGGGGATTTGATTGCCACCTGTATGAGTCCTCATGGCCGTAATAGAGCAGCTGGTCAACAATTAGCAGATGGAAAAACAATGGACTATATCATTAATCATACGAATATGGTTGTAGAAGGCTTCTTTGCTACGGACATTGTTTATAAGATGGCTTGTGAACATCATATTGAAATGCCTATAACCAAGGCTTTATATGAAGTTTTATATGAAGAAAAATCTCCAGCTTTGGCATTAGCTGAATTGATGGGACGAGATATTAAAATTGAAGTATCATAAATAAAAGATACTTTTAATTTGGTTATTTATATACTATAATTAATGAGTATAATCTTGTGA
>JAWERH010000106.1:0-3501 GCA_032482215.1 Veillonella sp.
TTTGTTGTGGCTTACTCATAAGAAAGTCCTTTCATAATCTGAATTCACGTTTACTATACACCAATATGTATTATACCCTATTTGCATAGGTGATACAAGAAATTTACCATATATTCAGTGATTTTGAAAGCATTTTTCACATAATTAAATTTATATAAATTTAATTATAAATACTGTATTATGCACCATAAAAATAAAAGAGACTTTACGATGCTTAATTTATGCGGTATTTAAATCAATACTACATAAGTAGGCATGTAAAATCTCTTTATATTTATTAACTAGTGAAATACATCTGGAGGTGTTTCAATTTGTTCGCCATAGAAACGACGTGTCCACTTCCAACGATTGTGAAGCCAGAACCAATCTTCAGGATATCGACGAATATAATCTTCAATAAACTCATTTAAAAGAGTTGTGGTAACCGCTATATCACGCTTTTTATCATCTGTACGTTCCACATAAATTGGCGGATGTACCTCAATCTCATATTTTTCAGAAAACGGACTATAATGTATAGTCACAAAAATGATTGGTACATCTTGCATACGAGCTAATACAGCTGGACCTGCAGCCGTCAAAGTTTCATAACCAAAAAATGGAGCAAGTACACCATCATCACCAGGATCCTGATCCATAATAAGGCCTAAAAAAGCACCTTTTTTAAGTTCATTGATCATTTCTCGTACACCAGTTTTATAGGTTACATGTTGGTGCATGATACGACGATATTCATTGATAAACTTGTCCGCATCACCATTCTGTTTCATTGCCACAGAAATCAACGGATACCCTTCCGAAGCAAGAACACCGCCAAGGAGTTCCCAGTTACCACTGTGAACAGCGGCTAAGATTGCACCTCGACCATTTTCCAAGGCATCATCTAAGTACTCTCGATTAATAAACTCCACCATATCTTTGTATGCGCCATCCTTAATCTCTGGATAGCGTAATACATCAATAATCATGCGACCAAAGCGTGTAGTACTAGCTTTCGCAATACGTCGAGCTTCTTTTGGATCATCTGTAATATTACAGAATAGAATTTGGCCGATTGCTAAGCGCTTGCGTTTAGGCGGCACCGCTAGCCACGCAATTGCACCAAGCAATGTACCAATAGCATATTGCAAACCTTTAGGTAATAAGCAAATAAAGGCACTAAAGATTTTCATAAACCTATACATGGATTATTAGCTCTCCTTAAGCTGTGCTTTCAAAGCGTCAATTTCTTTTTGTAATTGTTTTACAGTTTTCACCATATCTGGCAAACGATTTTCATAAGCAGCCAATTTTAACCATTCTTTATGAGGTCTCATTGGATAGCCTGCCATAATAGAGTTGGATGGTACATTACCTGTAATACCAGTTTTACCAGCAAATTGTACATTATCACCAATCGTAATATGACCAGTACAACCAGTTTGTCCAGCAAAGATAACATGATTACCACATTTAGTACTTCCGGCAATACCAACCTGAGCGATTAGGAAGCAATCTTCACCAATCTCAACATTGTGACCAAGATGAACAAGATTGTCAATCTTCGTACCACGACGTACTAAAGTAGAGCCCATTGTAGCATTGTCGATAGTTGTACAAGAACCAACTTCAACATCATCTTCAAGAATAACATTACCAACTTGTGGTATATGTGTATGTACACCATTTTCTGTAGCAAAACCGAAGCCTTCGCCACCAATTACTGCTTTAGCACGTAATACAACGCGTTTGCCTAAAATACAATTTTCATGAACAATAGCGCCAGCGTAAATATCAGAACCTTCACCAATACGCACATTGTGCCCAATATAAACATATGGACGAATTGTTACATCATCACCAATGACTGCATTATCATTAATAACACAATAGGCACCAATAGCAACATTTTTGCCAATTGTTACATTGTTACCAATAATAGCTGTGCTATGCACTTCTCTAGGAACAACAACAGCTGGATGGAAGAGTTCTAATACTTGTGCAAATGCTGCTTTTGCATTATCGACTACGATTTGTGCCATCGGTGCATCTTTCACTTCAGATTCAACGATCACAGCACCCGCTTGGCATAACGCAATATGTTCAACATATTCACCTACTGCAAAAGTTATGGATTGTTTTACTGCTTGTTCAAAGCTACGTGTTTCAGTAATAACAATAGAGCCATCACCTACAACACGACCGCCTACTAATGTTGCGAGTTCCTGTAAAGTTTTTTCCAAGGTAAACTCCTCCCCCTGTGATAATTCTTAATTATTGTGCACTTTCTTCAGTATTAACTGCTGTAGCTTGACCAGATTGTTGAGCATTTTGTTGCGCATCTTGTTGTTCTTGCGCTTTAGCTGCATTTTCAGCTTCCTTAATTTGGTCATCAGAAGCTTTACCCATTTTAGCGATCAAGTCGTCAGTTACATCAGAACCGCCACCTACAACAGCACCTTTTTCAATAACTACATCAAGTTTTTTCTCTTTTACAAGTTCACCAACTTTTTGTTCTTGATATTGACGATATTCTTGAGCTTTTGCATTTGCAAAGGCATTTAATTCTTGATTAGCTTGGTTAAATACATTTTGTTTAGATGCTTCATCAGCAGCGGCGATTTTAGCATCTAGCTCAGCTTTTTTAGCGTTAATTTCTTTAGTAATTTCAATACCTTTTTCAGTACTATTTGCTACTTTCACGCTATCAACGTAACCAACATTATTAGAACCACAACCACCTAAAATAGCCATGGAAGCTACTAAAGATGCACCTAATACTAAAGATTTAATACGTTTATTCATAATATAACTCCTTATTGAACTCGATAGGACGCCTTCACTGCATCAGTAATATCAAGCCCCTTAATATTACCACCATCATCGATGATGACTAAATCCAAATGTTGTTCCTCTGCAATAATTGCTACGCGCATACGAACATCTTCTAAAATGGCTTCATGAAGTGCACTCACTTCAGCTTCTTTATCTGAAAGCTTTTTAGCCCAAGAATCATTCCAATCCTGTGCTACAGGTAAGTTATTATTAGCAATGATCGATTGTGCTTGTTGTTGAACCATAGTATCTCGTTTAGCCGCCAATTCCTTTTGTAAGGATGCAGCATATTGGTTAAGTTCTTCTTGACCTTTTTGTTGCATAGGCGCAAGTTCTGCCTGTACTTTAGCCTTAATAGAGTCTACATCAAGATTCGATGGTTTTCTCTTAGCTAATAATTCCTTTAATCGCTCCTCTTTCTTAGCCTTCTCTGCCATAGCTGCTTGCTTTTGTGCATCATCAATATACACACGAGCATCATAAGCATATAAATCTAATTGGAGATTAACGATTTCAAGATCATATTCATTGGAACTAACCTTTAATTCCGACAAATATTTTTGAGTAAGTTCGTTTCGTTTTGCATTCAATTGCTGATTCAATTCATTTTCTTTTGTTGCAATACGAGTTTGCAATTCCACCGTAAGAGCATCTGACAAGGTTGAATCTAATGCAAGAGATTTCAAC
>JAWERH010000107.1:0-5773 GCA_032482215.1 Veillonella sp.
TACGGGTTGAGCCTTTTCAACATCTACGAGTAATACAATCCCTTTAAAGAGCTTTGTAGGGAAGTAGTTCTCATGTTGATAATCAGCATGAATATGCCATCCTATGGACATATCACCGGGCCCCATATATAAATAATCACCAGAGGTAAACTTGCACTCAATGCGCCCCTCTTCACAATGATTTATGGCAAACGTCTTTGTATGTGATTTTGCATAAAATTGAATTGTTTCTTGCTTCACATCAAGGAACATCAAATCGATACCGTCAAACACTGTATGTCTCGACATAGAATTTCCTGCATGTGAAACTGCATGATTATGTGGATTCATACGATCACCATATACACAAATACTATAAAAATTATTATATACATAATTATCATAGTATACTTATTGATATCCATTGTCAAATTTAAAATAGTAATAATTCATTTTTCTTTAATAATATAAGTTTTTCCTATTTGTAATCCATATAAGATATTTTCAGTAATATATAAGACTTTGTTCATTAGACTCTATTCATTACACTGCCTATCTATGTATTATTGATTTTACAATAAAATAAGCCTTGCAAGTTAAACCAATGCAGTCTAACTTACAAGGCTATATTTAGAGTTATTAGTGATAATTCTTTATTTTTTTGTTTTTACAATAAAGACTAATGCTATAACATGACCAATCCATACAAAGGCCATAACACCAAGTGCAATAGGCATATTCTGACTAAAATACGCACCAATCGCCATTATTGTACTCACAGATAAGAAAATGGACAACTTTGTCCGCAACGTTAACGCTTTATCGCGTTCATAAGCACCAACAGTCTTTTGATATAAACTAGATTCTAAAAACATTTTATGAAAACGTTTAGATCCTCTAGCTAAACAAAATAAGGTAAGCATATAAAAAGGTACTGTTGGCAATAGTGGTAATACGATACCCGCTGTACCAAGAGCAAAGCTAATAGCCCCTATAGTAAGGAATATATATCGTATTACAACATTACTATGTTGCTCAGTTGTTTTCATTACTCCTCTTCTACATAATTAATAACTTTACCTTTTGTTTTAATAAAGTTTGGAATGATAAGTACAAGAGCTGCAATCGCTACGATACCATAGATACCAGCCATACCAATCCATTCGAATGTATGACCAAGTACAAGACCCATTACGGCAAAGTCTGCATCACCAAATGTTGTATTTTGGAAACCTAATTGACCAAGAACTGGCAATGCCAATGCTGGCAAGAAAGTAATAGCCAAACCATTAAGGAATGCACCTACTGCTGCACCACGACGACCGCCTGTAGCATTACCATAGATACCTGCTGTTGCACCGCAGAAGAAATGAGGTACAAGACCAGGAATGATCAACACACCACCTACAGCGCCAAGGATGAGCATACCAATGATACCTCCAATAAAGGAGCTAATGAAGCCCAATACTACTGCTGTTGGAGCATATGTAAAGAATACGGCACAGTCTACTGCTGGGATAGCATTAGGGATAATTTTTGTTGCAATACCTTGGAATGCAGGAATTAAATCACCTAAGATCATACGTACACCAGAGTATACGATTGTTACACCTACAGCAAAGTTCATAGCGCTCATAACAGCGTATAAGTAAGGACTCATATCACCAGATAAAGTAGCTACAAACTCAGAACCAGCTGCAAAGGCTGCAATCAAGTAGAATACGATCATAGTCAATGCTGTAGATAAAGTAGAGTCACGCAAGAAACCCCATTTTTCTGGAATTTCAATGTCTTCTGTACTATCGTCTGCTTTACCTACATATTTGGCAACCCAAGCGGATAAATAATAACCTAAACTACCAAAGTGACCGATAGCAATTTCATCGCCTTCTGTAACCTTAGATGTATAGCTTTGGCCAATTGCTGGAGAAATAGCAGACCAAGCGCCCATCAAGAAACCACCTACAAGGATGAGTTCCATACCGGACAAACCTGCAGTACCGAGTACGGCAGACATAAGACAAGCCATAAATAAGCTATGGTGACCTGTTAAGAACACATATTTGAACTTGGTGAAACGAGCAATACATAAGTTCATCAATAAGCCTACTACGAGAATAGACATCGTTTCAACGCCAAGTACCTTTTGTGCTACAGCCACGATAGCTTCGTTGTTTGGTACTACACCAGTAATATGGAAGCCATGCTCAATCATCTTACCTAGTGGATCAAGGTTGTTAACGATAACACCTGCACCAGCTGCGAGCATTAAGTAGCCAAGAATAGGTTTCAACGTACCAGTCATTACCTTATGAAACGGACGTTTCAAGGCAATCAAGCCAATACATGACATAATACCAATCAAAAGTGCTGGTTGAGACAGCACATCACGTAAGAACTCTAATACCATTTCCATGGCACTACCTCCTATATATAGTTGTTACATCTTATTGAGCTGCTTGTTTCAATGCATCAAGAATATCTTCTGTGATTTTCTTTTTATTAATATAGCTGCGAACAATAGCGACATTCTTGTCTTCAAATTGTTCAGCTAACTCTTTTACAGTTACAATAAGATCCGCCTTACGGCCTTGTGCAGCATTAAAATCAATAGATTCAACTTGTGCATCAATACCATTTTCAGCACAGATTTCTTCAATTTTCATTTTTAGCATCAAGCTAGATCCAATGCCATTACCGCATACAGTTAATACAGAAATCATACTTGCCTCCTACTAAACGTATTCTTGATCTTCTAAATGCTCTGCCAAGAATGCTTGTACATCTTCGATACTTTCAAAATCAGCAGCCGCATCTAAAAACTCATCATCCTCAAATAATGTAGCAATATCCGTCAACAACTGAATATGTTCATCCTTGTTCGGAGCACATAAAAATAATGCGACAGAAACAGGATCATTGTCAGGACTACCAAAATTCAATGGTTTTTCCAAGGTTACCAATGCAGTACCTACACGTTTTGCCCCATTTTCCGGACGCGCATGTGGCATCGCAAGACCTGGTGCCAATACAATATATGGCCCCATTTCACGCACTACCTCTACCATAGCCTCCGTATAAGATGGATCAGTAAAACCTGCATCAACCATGAGTTGGCCACCGTGACGAATTACCTCTTCCCACGTTTCTGCAGGATAATGAAAAGATACATTATCCTCAGATAGTAAATCTTGTAACAAGCTAACACCTCCTGAATTTACTTACGTACATACTTTTATTATATCCATTCTGTGAGTTTTTTCATATAACAAAATAGGAATTATTATACTATACGCAACGAAAAAGGTCCCAATTCATTGAATTGGGACCTTCTTCGTACTGCTTGTATTGCACACAGCATATTGTAGAGAGTAGAGATGTGTTGTAGTTGAAAGATTTAAAATGGATTATTGTAAAATAGATGTAAAGTTTATTAAGTTGTATATGCTGTGACAATGCCTTTTTTATCTATTTCGATTATATTGTTGCCTATATTTTGCCTTAATGGCCATAATTAATGGTTTGAGTGAAAGAAACTCTTCATCACTGAGTCGAATGGTTCTACCAATACGTTTAATCGGATTACGTGGGCGCCCGGCACCGCGTCTAGTTCCACCCCATGCCATATACATACCTCACTTTTCACTTGAAAAACTCCTTCTACCGATAGTATAACTGCTCATACATAAGTATGCAATATCTATTCATTATAAACAATCTCATAATAGTCTTTAAACGTGTAATAAACTGCATTTATTAATAAAATGCATAATCAAGAAAAGCACATATTTATAAGCATTTTCCTATTCTCAACTTGAATTGTAACATCAATGTTGCCAAATATAGATAAATCGCTTTTATAGAATATAGTATTTAAAAGCTAATGTATACCTATATTCTTTGATTACATACTAGATACAACTAGTCAAATTAAAGTGTTAAAATCTCATCAACATATTGGATAACTTAATCAATCTAATACTTTAACTACAGAAAAAAAAGACTGCTCTCGCAGTCTTTTTATTTCTATATATAATTGTATTAACCAAATAGTAAGTGACCTACTTCATACGCAATAGCTGCTACAATACCAGATAATGGAATTGTTACAAACCACGCCAACACCATAGATCTTGCTACGCCCCAGTTAACAGCTTTCAAACGTTTAGAGGAACCAACGCCTAGCAAGGAACCACTTACAACGTGTGTAGTACTTACAGGTAAATGTAAGAATGTAGCTGTAAAAATAGTGATGGCAGAGTTTAAGTCAGCAGCGAAACCATTGATAGTTTCCAATTTGAAAATCTTAGTCCCCATAGTAGAGATGATTTTCCAACCGCCTACTGCTGTACCCATGGCCATAGCCGTAGCACAACAAAGTTTAACCCATACTGGTACCTCTAATGTATCGATAAAGCCACCGCTAAGTAATGTTAAGGTAATAATCCCCATCGCCTTTTGCGCATCATTAGAACCATGAGAAAAGGCCATCATGATGGCAGATACAATTTGCATGGATCTAAATCTATCATTCAATACGATTGGAGAAAATCTACCAAAGATAAGCAACAATACTTTCATCACAATATAGCCACCAATCATGGCTACAATTGGAGATAAAATAAGGGATAAGAAAATCTTTATAATCCCTGCCTCATTTAAAGCATCGAACCCTACGGACCAACCTACAGCACCGATGATACCACCGATAAGAGCATGAGATGAGGAACTAGGAATCCCCCAATACCATGTAAGTAAGTTCCATGTTATGGCACCAATAAGAGCCGCTGAGATAATCGCACTATTAATGAGAGACGCAGACATTACGATGTCACCACCGATTGTCTTTGCTACGCCTGTACTAACCATGGCACCAAGGAAATTGAGTGCCGCAGTCATCATAATTGCCTTTTTAGGTTCAATAGCACGGGTTGAAACAGATGTAGCAATGGCGTTCGCCGTATCGTGGAAGCCATTGATATAGTCGAAGGCTAATGCTAAAAATACTACTAGCCATACTAAATAATTAGCATCAAGCATACTTCAATACTACCCGGCGGAATGTACCAACCAAATCTTCGCAACCATCGATTACATCCTCCATGGCACTAAGGATTTCCTTCCATTTGATAATTTCAATAGGATCTGTACACTCAGTAAAGAGTTTAGCCATTTCTTCGTGGTAAATATTATCCGCTTCAGACTCAAGTTTCAATACTTGATGTACGCGGCCTTCTACCTTTACATGGTCCTTTTTAAGGCTCCCCATATAACCGATAGATTTATTGATATGCTTAACGCATTTTACAACGATTTCACTCATACGGATAGCACCATCACTTGGCTTACCAACGTGGTACATAACCATTTTATCCATGATTTCTTTAATATTATCCAATGTAGTATCCAATTGGTCGATTAGAAGCTGAATATCTTCGCGATCCATTGGAGTGATGAATGTTTTACGCAAACGTTCTACAGTTTCGGTTACTAATTCATCGGCTGCTTTTTCCTTTGTATCAATTTCAAGAAAAGCCTCTTCTTTAGAGATTTCGCCTTTAAACACACGTTCCATCATCTCTGCGCTTTCATATGTAAGAGCAGCATGATTTTCTAAAATACTGAAAAATTTTTCTTCTTTTCCTTTTAATTTAAAAGCCATGAAGATCCTCCTGAAACAGTATTGATTGCTTCTATAAATATAATTTAATTATAGCACACTAACAATAATTCCTAAACAATTTACCATGCTCTATATTTTAACCCCTATGCGTATATGGCATATATAGTATCT
>JAWERH010000108.1:0-4134 GCA_032482215.1 Veillonella sp.
TGATATATCAACTATCTGCTATTTTTGTTGTCTTTTATATATGTTACAATACAATATGTATACTAATCGGAAGCCAGGTGATGAGATGCAATTAAAAGATGTAGGGGAATTTAATTTCATTCGCCACATTCAAGATAATACGATACATGATCCAAGTACTGTGATTACAGGAATTGGTGATGATTGTGCTGTATATAGTGCTAAGGAAGAAACAGATCAATTAATTAGCACTGATACGATGGTGGAAGGGGTTCACTTTAGCTTTCACTATATGAAGCCCTATGATGTAGGCTATCGTCTCATGACGGCCAATTTGAGTGATATTGCTGCTATGGGTGGCACTCCTCGTCAAATTGTGCTATCTGTGGCGGCACCTGAATATGTTGATACGGCTATTCTTGATGAAGTTTATAGAGGTATAAAAGATCAATGCGCAAAATATCATCTTAATATACTTGGTGGGGATACGGTGCGTACGGAAGGACCCATGGTGTGGACCGTAACAATTATCGGTGATGTTCCCAAAGGAACTGCCGTTATGCGTAGTGGTGCGCAAGTAGGTGATATTGTGGGCATTACAAATTACGTAGGTTATGCTGCTACAGGTTTGGGCGCATTATCATATAATTTAGATGGTTATCATATGACCAAGGTTGGTCATCAACGTCCAGATCCACAAATAGAATTGGGCCAACAATTGAGACAACTAGGTATTCATAGTATGAATGATATAAGTGATGGTCTCGGTAGTGAATTAAATGAAATTGCATCGGCTAGCAATGTATCTATTGTCATAGAGGAAAAAGTTATTCCACTACATGAGGAGACTTATGAATTAGCTAAGTATTTGCAGACTAATCCCGTAGATTATGCATTGTATGGTGGCGAGGACTTTCAACTAGTATTCACAGCTCCTAAATCATTGCTTCCTAAATTAGAGAATTTAGCAGGCATTACAATAATTGGTGAAGTTGTATCTGGATCAGCTCAGGTGCAGATGGTAACACCGGATAAAACGATTAAGACCATAGAAGCGAAAGGATATAATCATTTTCATGAATCATAAGGCACAGGTTCAATTAGAGACTTATACAGTTGAAGATACACAACAATTTGGACAATTATTAGGCAAATGGGTCAAACAAAGTGGTGACCCTTTATGTATTGCCTTAATTGGTGATTTGGGGACCGGAAAAACACATCTATCCCAAGGCATTGCGAAAGGGTTTGGCGTTACAGAGGAGATTACTAGCCCTACGTTTGCCATAATGAATACTTACGATGTTGATAGAACACATTTATATCATTTTGATGTATATCGGTTAGATGATATAAGTGAACTAGAAAATATTGGCTTTTACGAATATACAGAGGACTGTGTATCCATTGTGGAGTGGGCTGATAAATTTTCTGATGAATTACCAGATGAAACATTATGGATATATCTGACTCGTATTGATGATACAAGCCGATCTATTACATTAAGTAGTGATTATCTTACAAAAGATGATTTAGTAGATATAGGAGGCCCATATGTGGTTGGGAATTGAGACAAGTTCGCTCGTATCGAGTGTGGCCTTAATGGATGAAACAAACTTGATTGGTGAACTAACCATTCAAGCAGGATTAACTCATTCTGAGCAGCTAATACCTCACATCGACATGTTGTTGCGAGCCTCACAAGTAAAAAAGAATGAACTAAAAGGTATTATAGTTAGTATTGGTCCTGGTTCATTTACGGGATTGCGTATAGGTATGGGGACTGCAAAAGCTATGGCTTATGCCTTACAAATTCCATTGTATGGTGTGATGACCATGGATAGTTTGGCTCATAATGTTTCATATACAAATAGAACTATCTGTACTGTGATCGATGCTCAGAAAAAGCATGTATATGCAGGTCTATATCGATATGAAAACAATGAGCTAGTATGTAAAGAGGAACCCTTTGTTATTGCAGCTAGTGATTTATTAGAAAAGTTCCGAGAAACTAAGGAAGAGGTTTTATTCTTAGGTGATGGTATCAAGCGCATTGAAAAGCTTTTAGACGAAAACGATACTAATTTGACTATTCTAGATATTTCACAACGCATTCCCAAAGCTAGCTCTTTACTTTTAGCGGGACGCGACTTAGTTATCCGAGAAGAGATATGTGATCCAATGGATATGGTTCCTTATTATATCCGTCGTTCTGAAGCAGAGGTTTTATGGGAGGAACGACATAAGGATAATCCAGACATGTTAAACCAAAATCCTACGGTTGTTGTCACTGAAGCAGCAGGAGTAGAATAATGGAGATTCGGTTAGCTACGGTAGATGATGCTCAATCCATTTATGATATAGAGCAACAGTCCTTTTCTGTTCCATGGAGCTTAGAATCTGTACTTGCTGAACTTGAAGGGGCCGATAATAAGCTATATATGGTCATTTGTGAAGATGAGCATATTGTGGGCTATGCTGGTGCTTGGCTCGTATACGATGAAGGACAGATTACGAATATTGCTATTTTACCTTCCGCCCGTGGTAAGGGATATGGTTCAGAACTTACTAAAGAATTAATAGAAGAATGTTTGAATAGAGGGATGCATGAAATCTTCTTGGAGGTACGCATATCTAATTTACCTGCCTTGGCAATGTATAGAAATCTAGGATTTACTGTTAAGGGAATTCGCAAAGATTATTATTCAGAGCCAAAAGAGGATGCTTATATTATGTCTCTCGTTTCAGAGGAAATAGAATGAGTATTTACACATTAGCCTTGGAAAGTAGTTGCGATGAAACATCTGCATCCGTCCTAAAGGATGGGCGTACTGTTTTATCTAATGTAATTTCTAGCCAAGTACCTATTCATAGAAAATTTGGTGGTGTTGTGCCAGAAATCGCATCACGCCATCATATTGAACAAGTTATACCGGTTATAGATCAAGCATTGCGCGATGCAAATGTGACGTTACAAGATATAGACCATATTGGCGTTACCTATGGCCCAGGTCTAGTGGGCGCATTATTAGTTGGTGTAGCTGCTGCAAAGGGGTTATCCTTTGCTACAGGTATTCCTTTGATACCAGTTCACCATATGGAAGGTCATATTTTTGCTAATTTCTTAGCTAATCCAGAATTGGAGCCTCCATTTTTAAGCCTCGTCGTGTCTGGTGGTCATACCATGTTAGTGCATGTGAAAGGCTATGAAGAGTTTGATATCCTTGGACAAACTCGGGATGACGCAGCAGGGGAAGCATTTGATAAAATTGCTCGTGTTATGGGGTTTCCATACCCAGGTGGACCTCATATCGATGCACTTGCCCTTGAAGGTAATCCAGATGCTATTGAATTTCCAAAGGCTTTAAGTGAGCCTGGTAATTTTGAATTTAGTTTTAGTGGTTTAAAGTCTGCTGTATTAAACTATTTAAATAGCAAGCAACAAAAGAATGAACCTATTAACCAAGCCGATGATGCTGCACGCACATTGGGCGAAACTCGTATTACTATAGCTGGTGGTGTTTCTGCTAATAAAGGCTTACAAGCGGCACTACAAGTGATGTGTGAAAAGGAAGGCTTTACCTATTACAAGCCTCATAAAATTTTGTCCACCGATAATGCTGCTATGATTGGTTGTCGTGCCTATTATATGGCTCAAGCTGGTAAATTCGCCGATTTAACATTGAATGCAAAACCAAGTGTTGAAATTGGTCATGTATCTTGGAAAGAGGTTTAATTGTGGATATCGGTCAAGATATTTTAAATACAACACCATTAGGTCCCTTACAAACCTCATTACTAGAGCATATTAGTAAACTTATATCCTTTGGCGAGTCATTGACCCGTCAAAGGATACAGATTTTTACGCCTCTTCTAGAAAAACCACAAGGTGATATGCAGCAACGTGCAGATATGCTATGCATTGAACGAAGTGACCAAGGTGTTATTACTCGACAATTAAAAGGAAATAATACGTGGCATTCTATGATGGGAAATGATCAACCTCTTATTGGGATAGAGCATGATCAACGACAACATGTTTTTCCTGTTGTCGATAATGGTGGTCGTATTATTGGGGGGATAGCTTTTACAGTATCTCCGTCTATTAAAAAAAATCAATATGAACAAGAATATATCTTATCTGATACGATGCAA
>JAWERH010000109.1:0-3441 GCA_032482215.1 Veillonella sp.
AACCGTTATTTTGATACTATTGATTTTCTTGTGCCTAATTATGAACAAGAAGGGAAGTCTCAATTTATCGTTGCTGTAGGCTGTACAGGTGGTATGCATCGATCTGTGGCTATGGCAGAAGCATTATATTCCCATCTATTAGAAAAGGGGTATCGTGTTTCTGTAGAACATCGAGATATGATGAAAAATAATGTAGAAGAAGATTATAATCCTCATGAAATTAAAACACTTGGTAACTAGATAGGGGTTCTTATGTTGCGAAAAAGATGGTTTCGGTGGCTTATACCGGGCCTAAATATAAAACGTTGGCTTGCCCTATTTAGTTGTGGTGTAGGTCTTTTAATCATTGGCATATCATTGATGTTTAACTATCAATGGCTTGCCGTTCTTGAAGATGTTGTACTGGCCTTTTCTTATAATATGACGGGCTTTTACAATTATAATGTGCTCATTGCTGTGGGTGCAGTTATATTATCGATTGGCGCTGTTCTAATGCTAATTGGTACTAGTAAGGTTATTAAAACGATTATTCGTGCTGTATTGCCTAATCCTGATAGTAAGGTATCAGATATTATCTTCCAAAATATACGACTTGATAAAGGTCCTAAAATCGTTGTTATCGGCGGTGGTACAGGATTGTCTAATCTATTGCGTGGATTGAAAACACACACATCTAATTTATCAGCTATTGTTACAGTAGCTGACGATGGTGGTTCATCAGGTCGTTTACGGGAAGATTTTAAAATGATTGCCCCTGGTGACTTACGAAACTGCTTGGTCGCATTAGCAGAACAAGAAGGGGTTATGGAAAATCTTTTCCGCTACCGCTTTGAAGGGGAAAATGAGCTATCTGGTCATAGCTTTGGTAATCTCTTTATCACAGCACTTGCTCAAGTATATGATGGCGATGTGGAGGAAGCGCTTGAAGCGGCTAGTAAATTGTTGCGTGTACGAGGTCGTGTAATTCCGTCGTCTACTGAGTTCATTAAATTAGTAGCGGAGATGACCGATGGTACTATCGTAGAAGGTGAAAGTAATATTCCTAATTCTGGTAAACGCATTCGCCATATGTATAGTGAGCCAGCACAGCCAAAACCAGAAGGTGCTGCGTTACGTGCTATCGATGAAGCAGATGTTATCATCTTTGGACCAGGTAGCTTATATACAAGTATCATTCCGAATTTGTTAACTGATAAAATTGCATCTCATGTACGCGCTAGTAAGGCAAATAAAATTTACATTGCTAATGTTATGACTCAACCTGGCGAAACTACAGATTATACCTTAAGTGATCATGTGGAGGCTCTCATTGCACATGGTGGTGAAGGCATTGTAGATACTGTACTTGCTAATGATGGACCACTACCAATTCAAATGGTAGAACAATATAGTGCTGTAGGTTCAGAGCCTGTAGCATTAGATACTAAGAAGCTACAAGCAAAGGGAATACGTACGATTCGGGCTACATTGATAAGTCCTAAAAAGCCGGCTGTTCATGATCCTGAACGGTTAGGTAAAGTAATTATGGATATTGTGCATGCTATGCAATCAGATACTGAACCACATATCCTAGAATATTATCTCCAACGAGATGATCATTAATGAGAAGGGATACCTATGTCATTTGCTGAAGATGTAAAAAATGAATTATGCCAATATGAATCCTCTAGTGATGCAGATTTGGCCATGAAAATTGAAGCGTCTTGCTTATTGCGCATGGGTGGATCTATCATTCTGGGGATGAAGGGGGCTGTTGGTATTAGATTGGCTACTGCAAATAATGCAGTAGCTCGTCGCTTGTTAGGCATATTAAAAAAACAATATGAATTACCTACCAATGTATTAGTACGACAAGGACTAAATTTGCGCAAGAAAAATATGTATACTTTATCTGTAGAGCCATCTATAGAAGGGCGACAGGCGTTAGAAGATCTTGCTTTATGGCCTGTAACTGAACAAATTCCTCGTAGTTGGCTTAAATCTATGGAGGCACGACGTGCTTTTTTACGGGGGGCTTTTTTAGGCGGTGGCTCTGTTAATAAGCCACAAAGCGACTATCATCTCGAGTTTATGACGGGGAATGAGAATTTTGCAAAGGAAATTATACATGTATTGCGGTTATTTCATATTCATGCAGGTTTGACTGAGCGTAAGGAAGAGTACGTAGTATATCTTAAAGAAGGGGACGCTGTAACGAATTGCTTGCAAATTATGGGTGCTCAATCAGCACTGATGGAATTTGAAAACGTGCGCATAATGAAAACTGTGCGAAATCAAATTAATCGACAAGTAAACTGTGAGACTGCAAATTTGCAAAAGGTTGTAGATGCTGCAGTACGCCAGGTAAAGGCTATTCGAATTATCGATAGAGAAATTGGTATTGATGAGTTGCCTGAAAAGTTGCGAATTGTAGCAAGATTGAGATGGGACAATCCAGAAGCGAGTCTGAAAGAACTTGAAGAATTGATGGATGGCGAATTATCTAAGTCGGGTATTGGACATCGCTTAAAGAAAATCGAAGCATTAGCACTTACGTATGACCCTATGGGGCTTGAAGAAATATAGAGGTATTAATATATGTTTTCTTATAAATCAAAATATTGTGTAGCCGCAGCGATGGCCGCCATGGCTGCTCTTACAGGCCATGTAGAGGCTCGTGATATAGATTTACAATCAATTGGATATTTTCAGTTTTCTCCGTTGCCACCAAGTTTGGTGTCTCAAACGGATACATTGCTACTATCAGATAGCCCTGAATATGTAGGACCAGTAGGTGGTACGCTTAGTGCAGGTACAATTAATGGAAATGGTCGTATCTATTTTTACCATGTAAATGAAATGGATAAGCCCCATAAGATTGCTATCGTATTGGAGAATCAATCGGCGTATCCCAATACTGTTCATGTGATGAGACAGTTAAAATCTGTGGCTACACCAGATTATTTCGCTGCTGGTCGTGATTTATCCCGGAAGGACCTAGAGAATCCTTTAGATGAAAGTCCCAATGCGAGACCTTTATATTCGCTAAGTATTCCGCCACAAGAGCGCCAATTAATCTTTAGTGATTTGGAAAATACACCAGTATATCAAGATGCATTATTTACCGGTATCGTAGATATTAAAACAGAGGCACCAATCTTTGCTCGTGTTATGATGTTGCCTATGGGGATGGATGCCATTGATGCATCTCATTGGGCTAAAAATTTACCTATTGATGAAATTCAGTTGCGCGGTACCTATACTGGGTCTAAGCGTAATATGGAGGTTACTACACCATTTGATACTACATTAGGTGGTGCTTTTGTAGAAATCGGTAATGACCGTGAAGATATGTTTATCAATGGTGTAGACGAAATGCAAAATAAAGCATTTGTTCGTGACCGTGGTAACTATGGTGTTTCATATACTTTAAAAATTCCTACAAAAGGTAATGAACCATTT
>JAWERH010000110.1:0-7238 GCA_032482215.1 Veillonella sp.
ACTTCAACAACTGATCAATTTGAATGTACTCCGTATGAATGGGTACCTGCTGTTGCTCTTTCATAACGTCCTCCTATAGTGGACAATTTATAACTATATTGGAATTAGGTAACGATGACTTTTAATCATCATTACCTAATATAGATTTGTATATTAATTCAATAAAATATACAGAATATTGATATTTTTATCAATAAACTAATAATAGACTAATGTATTAAAAGTTATGCATTCGTACGAACTGGTGTTACTACGTATGTATAGTTCGGATTATTGTCTTGGCGAATGACTACTGGACCATTTTGTTTTAAGAATAAGTGGATGTTGTCGCCTGTGCTGTGGCGCAAGATGTCAGAGATATAACGACCATTGAAGGAGATTGTGAAAGGTGTGCCTTTAAATTCAACAGCTACGTCTTCTTTTGCCATACCGATTTCAGTATTTTGAGTAGACAATGTTACATTACTTTCAGCCCAATCATAACGAATTACGTTATAGCTGATATCTTTAGCCAATAAGGATACGCGGTCAACAGCACCAGCGAATTCGCGTCGATCGATAACAGCGCTAGAGTCGAATTGGGAAGGAATAACCTTTTCATATTCAGGATATGTGCCTTCGATCAAACGAGAAATAATGTAAATCGATTCAAAGTTGAATACGATTTGTGTGCGGTTCCAAATGATGTTGATCATGGCTGGATTATCTGTTGGTAACAAACGAGATACTTCAGCCAACGTTTTTGTAGGAATGATGGCACGCATTGGCGTAGTTGCTGGTTCATCGATGGTAATTTTCTTAACAGCCATGCGGTGTGTATCGGTAGCAACCATTGTTACTTCGTTTTCTTTGATTTCAAGAAGAGCACCAGTAAATACAGGACGATCTTCGTCAGTAGCAGCTGCGTAGTTTGTTAAATCGATAAGTTCTTTCATAGCAAAGCTATCGATGTTTACATGATCTTGGTCGTGAATTTGTTCAACCAAGGAGAAATCATCTGGATGCAATGTTACGAGGTTAAATTCGGAAGAACCAGATGTGATTGTTAAAGAATTGCCATCTTCTGGTTTGTAAAGTTCAATAGTATCGCCAGGCAATTTGCGAATTAATTCTTGGAAGTAGCGGGAACCTACAACTAATGTGCCAGGTTCTTTGATGTCGCCGTCGATGGTTAAACGAATACCAAGTTCAAAGTCGTTACCTTGTAATTCTACTTGACCATTTTTTGTTGTCATGTAGATAGCGCCTGGTAAGTTTGAACTTGTTTTATTTTGAGATACCTTTTGCAATACGTTGATTGCTTTTTGGAGATTTGCTTTTGGGAATGTAATATGCATTTATAACTCCTTTAAGATGTATATATTGATTACTAATAATTTATTATTTTTATTTGTAGATTATTACTTTGCTTCACATTATATTTTCTATTTGTTTGTATTTACGATTTACATATAGTGTAGAAACACTAATAACTACTTCTCTTGTTTGTAATATTCTATGTTTGCTATCGTAGATGCTCTATAGATATTCTACGATAGATCTGTTTCTACTGGTTTTTTGATTGTTTGTTAGTTTTAGTAGTAGTAGTAATAGTAGGGGCCTGTTTATATGTGTAAAAGTGAATTGGCGCTACTAACTGTGCGATTTCTCGGTTGTGTATAACTATGTTGATAGTTTGTAACTACTTATCCACATACTCACAGCGGAGTGCAGTTTTTAGGATATCCACAAAGTTACGCACAATATATCCACAGAGTTATCCACAGGTTGTTAATTTCTGTTTAATTTCAGAAATCATGTTCTTAGTTTCTTCGTTTCGTTCAATTTCCTTCGTAATTTTATCGTACGCATGGAGAATTGTTGTATGGTCACGAGAGAATGCAGCGGCGATTTGCGGATAACTTTCATTAATCATATCGCGGCATAGATACATAGCCACTTGGCGTGGGAATGCGAACTGTGCTTTACGCTTTTTGCCGAGCAAGTCTTGCTTTTTAATACTGAAATAAGAACTTACAAAATTCTGAATACTTTCAATAGTGACCATGTTCACCTCTTCGGTATGAACGAGGCCAGCCAAGGCTTGTTTAGTGTATTCTAGGTCGATAGATTCAAGACGTTGATCGATAGACGCAGTACCGATTAATTTGGTGAAAGCACCTTGTAACACGCGGACGTTTTCGCTGAATTGAAGCGCCACGTAGTTGATGGAGTCGTTATCGATGCGGATAATGCGGTTTTTCTTATATTCTCTTTCGAGTAAGGATCTAAAGATAGCAATGCGCGTTTCTAAATCTGGATTTTCCATTGTTGCAATGTAGCCAGCTTGGAAACGAGAACGGAGACGGTCTTCAAATTGCTCCATATCGTTTGGCATCGTATCAGAAGTAAGTACGATTTGCTTGTTGTTATTTAATAACTCATTGAACGTATTAAATAGCTCGGTTTTCGTACTTTCACGACTTTCAAGGAACTGAATATCGTCAATCATGAGCACGTCGATGTTGCGGAATGTGTTGCGGAACAATTTACCTTGGTTACGCTGCAATGTTTCTACGAAAATGTTCATAAAGTTTTCGCTCGTAATGGACATAACCTTCATGTGAGGATGATTTTCCTTGATGGCATTGCCGATAGCGTGCATCAAATGCGTTTTACCAAGGCCTGAAGGACCATAGATAAAGAGCGGATTATAGTCGCCGCCTGGGAACTCAGCTACATTTTGAGCCGCTCCAAATGGAATGCGGTTCGCGTTGCCTGTTACGTAATTATCGAAACGGTACGCTGGATTAAGGTTAGATAAAGACAAATCCACAGGCACATTATCAGACTGTAATGTAGGTGTTGTAGTTTCAACTGTTTTACTAGGCGCTACCATTGGCTCATCTGGAATGTTTACAGGCGCTGGTGTGCGGTCGATATAGACAGGCTCTTGATACACCGGTGTGTAGAACTCATCTTGTTGAGCTTTTTCCTCTACCACAGGCGGTAAAGGCATCGGTACCATATCCCGATGGGAACCGATAACCGTAGTAATAGCATCCTGCAAAGCCTTGCTGATCTGTGGCTGCTGATCGATTAAGTTTTTAACAAATGTTTGCATGACCCCTATATGGATCGAATGACTGTCGAGAGACATGGGAATCAACGATGACGTGACGCGCAAGTACAACGCGTCAGGCAAATGTTGCATGTTCTTTTTCGCCTCTTGCAATATATGCTCCCATATATTATTCAAATCAAATGATTGCATGACGTGCCTCTTGTGTATAACTATTGCGATAAATGTGTATAACTTTAGGAATAATGTGTATAACTCTTGTGAAAGCTGTGGAAAAACCTGTTATTCCTGTGAATAACCTGTGCACAACCTGTGAATAAGTGAAAATAAAATTCTCTTCCAACCAGATAATAACTGACTTTATAGATTACACAGGTTAAAAGAGAAAAAATGTGGATAACCTTAAAAGTTATCCAACAAAAACTTATAAAAATATATACTTTTTCCTAATTTCATAAACTGTTTATAATGTATATTTTAAATTCCTTTGGGTATATCTATTACTTTTGGGATAGGAAGTGAAACTACTTTTATCGCTCCATACGACGCGTAAGTCACTCAAAAAGTAGTTTCACTTCCCTTCCTCCAACCAGATAATTTTATAATTTCTATAAACACAACTGGAAAAGTAATAGATATACCTTTTAGCAATCTACATTAGACCTGTTTATAAAACGTTATCTACACAACTTAAATAAAAATTGGGGAAAGAAGTCAGAGGAAATTAACAGCATCTACTTGTCCCCTTTCCACAACCAGAGATCAAAACATAAATTTGTCTTATATAAAAATATTAGAATGTGAGTTCTTGTGTTGTTATAAATTGATGTTACGTTTACATCGTGTAGTGGTGTGTAAGGTGAAATTAGTCCTTTTGAGCGACTTTACGCGTCGTATGGAGCGATGAAGGAGCCCTCCTTCCCCTGGAAACGTAACATCATTCCCTATCTCCTTCCCAGAGGATAAAATGTAAAATTTGTTAAATCTTAGATCCGTATTCTGAAAGACTTTTAGATTTGCTATAAAAACTGATACTACTTTTTATACTGGTGGTAGGTGTTATAGTAGTCATTAGAATGTGTTGGGAGCAGGAATAGATGTGGATTTTTGATCGAAACGTGTCGTATGGAGGGAGAAAACCACATCTATTCCTCCCCCTATAAAAGTAGTATCAGTTTTAAGTTCTATCGGATTTAAGTAAAATCTATATAAAAGTCTTTCAGAATAGCCCTAAAATA
This sequence comes from Veillonella sp., assembly GCA_032482215.1. Lineage (GTDB taxonomy): Bacteria > Bacillota > Negativicutes > Veillonellales > Veillonellaceae > Veillonella. The sequence continues at coordinate 4,300 of JAWERH010000110.1, forward strand.
TTGACAAATTTACGTTTTAACTCTATAATTACCCTGTTATGGTATAAGTAAAACAATACAAATGACGAGGAGGTGTTTTACTAATGAAACGTACATACCAACCAAATACTCTTTGGAGAAAACGTACCCATGGTTTCCGTGAACGCATGAAAACTATCGGTGGCCGTCTCGTTTTAAAAAGAAGACGTGCAAAAGGCAGAAAACGCTTATCTGCATAATATAATAGCTGTTAGGCAGGAGAAAAAACTTGGCGCTGCTGCCAAGTTTTTCTATTCTTAGGACTTAAGGACAATGCATATGAATTTTTGCCTCGATAAAGCAAGACGACTGACGCACAATAATGAATATCGCCTTGTGTATAAGCACGGAAAATACGAAGTAGGCCGTATGTGTGTACTCTATCGTATGCCCGTGGCGAAGCAATCTACGCGCATTGGTTTTGTAACCGGCAAAAAGGTTGGTTGTGCTGTTGAGCGCAACCGAGCTAGACGGCTCATGAAAGAGGTGTATCGCCTCAATCAACATTCCATACGCGAAGGGTATCATATCGTAATTGTTGGACGTGGCCCTCTGAAAAACGCTACCTACGAAAAAGCGGAAAAGGAAATTTTGTATCTCTTGCGAAAAAGCAAATTATTGGTACAAAATGATAAATAGGACCACAAGTTAGAGGCTTTGGTCCTTTTTTGTGTATATGGAGGTTTCCATGAAACGCTGTATAACAATGCTTTTACGACTTTTAATTAGGTTCTATCAGCTTGCCATATCTCCCTTAAAACCTGGATGTTGCCGTTATTATCCGACATGTTCCACATATACTTTGCAGGCCATCGAAAAATATGGTCCTTTGAAAGGTAGCTGGATGGGTTTAAAACGCATTCTTCGCTGCCATCCTTTCCACAAGGGTGGCTATGATCCAGTACCATAATCTATTTTGGATTAGGCTGGTTTTGTGTTCTGTGAAAGCAACTTTCACAAAAAACATCTAGCACAGTTTTGGAAATACCTGAGCATCTGTATGGATGAAATTTAGACCATACCATAACGATATATAGATGCGCAAAGGACGGTTTCGGACTGTAAGAAAAAGGAGAAACAATGGAATTCTTAAGTAGTATATTCCACCCTATCGTTGAATTGATGACTACATTGGTAACCTATGCGTTCCAATTAACTCAAATGGTAGGCTATCCAAGCTACGGTGTGGCTATTATCCTTTTAACAATCGTTATTAAAGCGGTTTTGGCACCACTTACTGTAAAACAAATCAAATCCATGAAGGCTATGCAAGAGTTACAGCCTCGCATGAAAGAATTGCAAGATAAATACAAAAACGATCCTGCAAAACTTCAAGCGGAAATGGGTGCATTGTACAAAGAAATGGGCGTTAACCCATTGGCTGGTTGTTTGCCTCTATTGGTGCAAATGCCATTCTTGATCGCTATCTTCTATGCTTTACAAGGCTATCCATACGATCAAAACTATGTACAATTCTTATGGCTTCCTAGTCTTGGCGAACCAGATCCAATGTACATTTTGCCAGTATTGAGTGCATTATCTACATGGATTATGTCCAAGCAAACTAGTAGCGGTGCAACTGGTGCTGCTGCGCAACAACAAAAGATTATGACAATCTTTATGCCTTTATTCATTGGTTACATCTCTCTTAACTTCCCATCTGGCTTAGTTATTTACTGGATCGTATCCAATGTATTCCAATTTGTGCAACAACATTTCATTTACAAAAGCTTAGAAGCTAAGAAATAGGAGACACTATGGAATTTATCGATGTATCTGCTAAAACCATTGAAGATGCCATTGCCAAAGGCGTAGCTCAATTGGCTGAAGATGGCCAAGAATTGGTAGAAACTAAAGTCTTGGAACAACCTTCTAATGGCTTCTTGGGCATTGGTCGTAAACCAGCAGTTGTTCGCTTATTCTTCACATCTGTAGCTAAAACTGCTACTCAAGAAGAAGTAGCTCATGTAGAAGAACAATCTGTAGCTGTTGCTTCCAAGCCAGTAGCAACAAGTGAAACAGAAGTACAAGATACAGCAGTTGAAACTTCTGAAGGTGATGTTGTAGAAAAACCTTCTAAAAAGGAACTTTCAAAAGAAGATCAACAAGAAATTGCTGAAAAAGGTAAACAATTCCTCGATGATATGTTTACACAAATGGGCCTCACTGTAGTTATCGAAAAAATGATGACTAAAGATAAGATTACATTCCAAGTACACGGCGAAGATTTAGGTATTTTGATCGGTAAACATGGTCAAACATTGGATGCTATTCAATACTTAACAAATCTCGTGGCACACAAGGATGTATCTGGCCACTGCCACATCGTTGTAGATGTGGAAAATTACCGTTCTCGTCGAGAAGAAACATTGGTGAATCTCGCGAAACGCTTGGCTTCTAAGGTGAAACGCAACCGTCAAAAGGTTTCCTTAGAACCGATGAATGCTTTTGAACGTAAAATCATTCACACTGCCCTTCAAGGGGATAAAAACGTTGTTACTAACAGTGAAGGGGACGAACCGTTCCGTCACGTTGTGATTACGTACAAAAAATAATATAGTGGTGCAGCTTTCAAGTGACTGATATTCTCGGTTGCTTGAGGGCTGCCCCCTTTATTCTTTAGGTTATGGTGAAAGCTAACCTAAGTTAATCTTCGCATGCAAAGATTAGTTTAGTTTAACTTTCACAGGCGAAGAACATATACAAAAGCAAATACTAGATAATCGAAATACGGAGATATGTATGTATATAGATGATACAATAGCGGCCATTGCGACGCCGCCCGGCATTGGCGGGGTTGGTATTATTCGGGTCAGCGGTAAGGATAGTTTTCCTATTGTAAATAGCCTGTTCAAGAGCGCTGGCACCGTTCCTTTGATGGACCGCCAAAACAGAACGATACAATACGGGACCATTGTGGA
>JAWERH010000111.1:0-17052 GCA_032482215.1 Veillonella sp.
AATGCAGCCGCTGCACAAGAGGTTTCTTTGCGACTTACTGCAGTCCTAGAAAAGCTAGATAGTGAAAAAGAACCAGATGTAAATGCTATCAATCAAGAGCTACAAGCCATTGGCGATTTAGCGAATGGTATTTCTAGCCCTAAGTATGACCCTGTTAAGACCTCTGTAAACTCTACGATTGGTGCCATTCGTACCTATATGGGATCCAAACAAGATAACGATTATAAACATATGGTTGAGGCCTATAACCGTTATATTTCCAATATGAATACCACCAATATGAATGAATTGGATCAATAGAGTTAATACGGTTTAAGACGGATACGTTATATATGAGTTAATATAAGTATGAGCATCATATAAGCGTAACTTAGTGTGGATATTATATAAGCATAAGTTAATGTAAGTATTATATAAAAAGCTGTATCGAATGAGGATATCATTTGATACAGCTTTTTTAGTTGATTATTATATTGCTTATTTTTTTAGGCTAATGCGCGTTGTAATTTGATTGGATAATGAGAACAACACTAAGGCTATCCAGATACAACCGAAGGCAATCATTTGCGGTGTGCCAAAGCTTTCACCAAAGTAGAAAATAGCTAGCAACAAGGCAATGGTAGGGGAGACATATTGTAGGAAGCCTAGTAGGTTGAGTGGCAATAGTTGGGCCCCATAGGAGAATAGCACTAATGGAACCGATGTTGTTAGACCGCAGGCTATGAGTAGCATGGACGTATACCAATCTGTGCCGAAATAGGACCACACTGTATTATCGACCATGGTCGTATAGAGTAAGGCTAGTGGTGTTAATAGCCAAGCCTCAAAGGCGATGCTCGTAAAGGGAGAGATGAGCAGCTTTTTTTTAACGACCCCATAGAGACCAAAGGAAACGGCGAGGATCATCGACACTAACGGCAAGGATCCCACTTGATAGGTGAGCAAGGCGATACCGATGGTAGCGATGAGGACGCTTAGCTTTTTCGGTACAGATAGAACCTCTTTAAATAGGATGACACCTAACACTACATTAAAGAGTGGGTTGATGTAATAGCCAAGGCTCGTGTCCATAACTTGGTTGTTGGCGATGGCCCAAATGTAGGTAAACCAATTTACGCTGATGATGACTGATGCTACCAACAGTAGTAATAGTTGTGAGCGCTGTTCTTTTAGTAATTGAAAGTCTTTTTTGAACTGTTTAAAATGTAGGCCAAATACGACGATGGCCATGCAAATGCCTGACCAGATAATGCGCTGCGCCAGTATATTATACGGTGAAACATGGTTTAATAATGCCCAATAGAGAGGGAGTAAGCCCCAGATGATATAGCAACTAAGGGCTGTCATTAGACCTTTTTTACTTGTGTGCTCCATAATGCCTCCTTGTGATTGTATTCATTATATCACGCATTGTGCTTGCATTTGTGCGTAGGCTTAGATTTTATGATGATTTGTACTCGATTTATAACTCGATTTGCAGACAATGAATACGTATATTTGTTAGCGATGAATACGTATATTTGATTGTGATGAGTTTTTATCATTTTAAATATGCATTAGTTATAACCTAAAATTTGATACTTATGATTAACTGTTATGTTCATTGACTTTGTGCATAATCTTACACTATATTGGACTTAGAACAACGAATATAGAGAATAGGTGTCATCTGGGAAGGCGAAAGCGAGGTGATGAGCCCGAGCCAGGAGAACTGCCTATTTGATAATCACCGTTATGTACCTACGAGCGATAGGAAGGGGATTGGGGTATGCTGGTTTCAGTGTTTTTTGGCGTACCTTTCAATAAGAAACCTTACGTGTCACTTTTGGGTGGCACGTTTTTTGTTGCCCTTGAAAGTGGCTGTTAAGCATATATATCAGGCTTCATAGTTAATGAATTGATGAACACATATTTGAGGTTGATGTGATCTAAATATAGGAAAGCTCGTGTGATGTATATGTATAACAATTCGCAGGTACGGTGCGCTGTTTCTCGGTATGGTTTCGAGTTGAAAAGGAGGCACATATATGTCTGACAAAAAGACTTCAAAGGATGCTGAACGCGATCTATTAGCTCCTGTATCCTTTGATGAATTTGAGAAACCTACGTATGAACAATGGCAGGCTGAAGTTGAAAAGGCGTTAAAAGGTGGCGACTTCCACAAGAAGATGTTCACGAAAACCTATGAAGGTATCACGTTGCAGCCGATTTACACACCTGCATTACATGCAGAAGCAATTCCGAAGGGCGTATACCCTGGGGCAGGTGAGTTCCTACGTGGCACTAAGGCAAGTGGTTATATTAAAGACTCTTGGGGTGTATCCCAATATGTAGATGACTCTTTGCCTAAAGATGCTAATCATGCAAGTTTATACGAGATTGTAAAAGGTGGCACTATTCACAACATCCGCCTAGATGAAGCAACACGTCATGATCAAGACGTGCAAGTAGGCGCATCTGTTGGCGTTGGTGGTACATCTGTATCCACCATGGATGACTGCAAACAATTAATCGACCGCTTCAATTTGAAGGAAAATCCTTTGTACATTGAAACTGGTGCTTCTGCAGCCATCTTGCTTGGCATGTTAGCAGCTACAGTGAAAGGTGCTAAAAAACAAACGTCTGACTTGAAAGGTCTCGTTGGTGCCGACCCTATCGGTGTTTTGGCGAAAGATGGTGCTTTGCACATTTCCTTAGATACAGCCTTTGATGAAATGGCACATACTGTTGTATGGGCTAAAGAACAGGCGCCAGAGCTTAAAACAGTGCTTGTATCCGGTGATGTATACGCTAATGGCGGCGCTAACGATGTGCAAGAGGTTGCCTATGCATTGGCAACGGCTGTGTGCTATGTGCGTCAACTAGCGCAACGCAACATCGACATTCACACCATCGCGAAGAGCATGATGTTCACATTCTCCTTAGGTGCTAACTTCTTTATGGAAATCGCTAAATTACGTGCGTTACGCGTACTTTGGGCTCGCATTATGGAAGCTTTCGGTGCTGAAGAAGCGGACCGCGCCGTTCATGTACACGGCAGAACATCTGCTTTCACAAAAACTGTATACGACCCATATGTAAACTTGTTGCGTAATACGACACAAGCATTCTCTGGCGTTGTAGGCGGTTTGAACAGCCTTGAAGTATCTCCATTTGACCAACCAATTCGCAAAGCGGATGATTTCTCTCGCCGTATTGCCCGTAACATCCAAGTTATGTTGCAAACTGAATTCGAGTTGCGTCAACCTGTGGATCCTGTAGGCGGTTCTTGGTACGTGGAAACATTGGCTGCTGAACTATGTGAAAAAATTTGGGCTGAGTTCCAAACCATCGAGTCTAAAGGAGGCATTATTGCAGCCTTGAAAGAAGGCTATCCTCAAGCTCAAGTGAAAGCAGTCCTCGAAGAACGCTTCAAGAACCTTGCATTCCGTAAGGACGTTGCAGTTGGTAACAACATGTATGCGAACATGACGGAAGAATTGCTTGATCCAAAACCAGAAAATCAAGAAACATTGCGTCAAAAACGTGCTGCTCAAATTGATGAGTACTTGGCAGGTGCAGAGGCTGATGCGGTTGTGAAAGCACAGGCTACTCTAGAAGCAAGTACAACAGAACCAGGTGCGTTGTAAGGCTTTAGATGCCGGTGATATTGCTTCTGAAACAATCGAACCAATTACAGCACATCGCTGGACTGAACAATTCGAAGCACTTCGCATGCGTACGGAAGCGTATAAACAACGTACGAAAGATAATGTGAAGGTATTCTTGGCTAATATGGGCCCAATCCCTCAACATAAACCTCGTGCGGACTTCTCCACAGGCTTCTTCGAAGTAGGTGCTTTTGAAGTTATTAAAAATGATGGCCATGAAACAACGGCTGATGCGGCGAAGGCTGCTCGTGAAAGTGGTGCCGATGTTGTCGTTATCTGTTCCACAGATGATACATATCCAGAATTAGTACCACCACTTGCTAAAGAGTTGAAAGAAACTATGCCGAATGTAACAGTTATTTTGGCAGGGGCGCCTCCTAAGGACCTTGAGCCTGTATACCGTGAAGCTGGCGTAGACGACTTCATTTCCGTTCGTGCAAATTGCTACGAAATCTTACATACGTTACAAGATAAGAAAGGGATGTGAGCTCATGTTTAAAAATCCAGACTTCTCCTCTCTTGGCTTGGGATCTCAGTCGCCGACATCTCGTGATGCATGGCTTGCTGAACTTCAAAAAGAAACAGGAAAAAGCTTTGAAGATTTATATAATACGACAATGGAGCAAATCCAACTAAAACCTCTCTACACAGACCTTATTCCACAATGTACGTAACTCGTCCTTGGACAGTACGTCAGTACGCTGGTTTCTCCACAGCCGAAGAATCCAATGCGTTCTACCGTCGTAACTTGGCAGCGGGCCAAAAAGGTTTGTCTATCGCCTTTGACCTTGCCACACACCGTGGTTATGACTCCGACCACCCTCGCGTAGTAGGTGACGTTGGTAAAGCCGGCGTTGCGGTAGACTCCATCCTCGATATGGAAATTCTATTCTCCGGTATTCCGCTCGATCAAATGTCCGTATCCATGACAATGAACGGCGCCGTATTGCCTGTTATGGCGTTCTACATCCTAGCTGGTGAAGAACAAGGCGTTGATAAAAAGGTTATGGCTGGTACGATCCAAAATGATATATTGAAAGAGTTCATGGTACGTAACACCTATATTTACCCTCCAGCTACGTCCATGCGCATCATCGGTGATATCTTTGCGTACACATCCCAGTACATGCCTAAATTTAACAGTATCTCCATTTCTGGCTACCATATGCAAGAAGCAGGTGCTACGGCAGATATCGAATTAGGTTACACCTTGGCCGATGGCCTTGAATACATCCGTACCGGTGTAAATGCAGGCCTTCACGTAGATAAATTCGCGCCACGGTTGTCCTTCTTCTGGGCAATCGGTAAAAACTACTTCATGGAAGTGGCGAAAATGCGTGCAGCTCGTATGTTGTGGGCTAAGATTATTAAGAGCTTCGGTTCTGAAAATCCAAAATCTATGGCACTTCGTACACATAGTCAAACATCTGGTTGGTCCTTAACAGAACAAGATCCATTCAATAACGTAGCTCGTACATGTATGGAAGCAATGGGCGCTGCATTGGGTCATACGCAATCCTTACATACCAATGCGCTTGATGAAGCCATCGCGTTACCTACGGACTTCTCTGCTCGTATTGCTCGTAATACTCAACTTTACATCCAAGACGAAACTAAGGTATGTAAGGTTATCGACCCATGGGGCGGTTCCTATTATGTAGAAGCCTTGACTGATGAATTGATCCGTCGTGCTTGGGGTCATATCCAAGAAATCGAATCTCTTGGTGGTATGGCGAAAGCGATTGATACTGGTCTTCCTAAGATGCGTATCGAAGAAGCGGCAGCTCGTCGCCAAGCTCGTATCGATTCTGGCCGTGAAGCAATTATTGGTATCAATAAATATCGTCTAGATAAAGAAGATCCATTGGATATCTTAGACGTAGATAATACGGCTGTACGAGAAGCGCAAATCCGTCGTCTCGAACAATTGCGTGCTAACCGTGATGAAGATAAGGTTCAATCCTGCCTCGAAGCGATTACAAATGCTACAGAATCCGGGGAAGGCAACTTGCTTGCTCTTGCCCTTGAAGCTGCTCGTGCTCGTGCATCCTTGGGTGAAATTTCCTTTGCTGTTGAAAAAGTTTGCGGTCGTCATAAAGCGGTTATTCGCTCTATTTCTGGCGTATACTCCAGCGAATATGAAGATGACGATGTTATCAAAGAAGTACGTCAAATGGCGGATGACTTTGAAGAACTCGAAGGCCGTCGCCCTCGCATCATGATTGCGAAGATGGGCCAAGACGGTCATGACCGCGGTGCCAAAGTTATCGCTACATCCTTCGCGGATATGGGCTTTGACGTAGATATCGGACCTTTGTTCCAAACTCCAGAAGAAACAGCACAAGATGCGGTGGATAATGACGTTCACATCGTCGGCTTCAGTTCTCTTGCAGCAGGTCACAAAACATTGTTACCTCAACTTGTAGAAGAACTCAACAAGCGAGGTCGTGGAGATATTTTAGTTGCCATCGGCGGCGTAATCCCTGCTCAGCAGTCTTGCCTGTAGCGGCTAAGAAATTACTAGAAACATTGACTAGTCACGTTCAAGACGAAGGCAATGACTGATAATAAACGGCCTACTCCGGATGAATTGCGCAATATACAAAATGGCGCTACCCCTAGTGGCGGTAGCGCTCCTGAATTAGGTGTAAAAAACGCAAATGCCGAGGGTAGTACGTATCGTCCGGACTGGGTGCCAGAAGATGCGAAGAAAGATGAGACCTTTGCGAGTCTCGTGATGAAAGGCGTCAAGGAAATGCACGACGGCCTCTTGTCTAGTTCGGCTCATCTGGCTCCGTCGGTACGTCCCGTACAGCGGCGAAAGAAGTTAACTGTCGCTGATTATGTACGCGGTATCGAGCAGGGGGACCGCGTTATACTTAAATTAGCTCAACAAGTATTGCAAGCTATATTGCCTCGTACGGGCAAGGCGTTGCGCATCGGTATTACTGGTGTGCCTGGGGCTGGTAAAAGTACATTTATTGAAGCCTTTGGTAACATGCTCATTGAAGCAGGTTACAAGGTAGCCGTACTTGCTGTAGACCCTACGAGCCAAGTCACAAAGGGCAGTATTTTGGGCGATAAAACGCGGATGGAAACATTGACGAAACATCCTGACGCGTACATTCGTCCGTCGCCGGCAGGTGGTACACTAGGCGGTGTAGCTCGTAAAAGTAGAGAGACCATGCTACTTTGCGAGGCTGCTGGATACGATATCATTCTCGTTGAAACCGTTGGGGTTGGGCAAAGTGAAGTTACCGTGCGTTCCATGGTAGACTTCTTTATGCTCATCGTATTAACAGGTGCAGGCGATGAATTACAAGGCATCAAAAAAGGCGTTATGGAGCTGGCCGATGCTATTGTGGTCAACAAGGCTGATGGGGATAACCTCAAGCGCGCTCTCATCGCTCGTAGCGATTACGATCGGATGTTGCATTACATTCGTCCTGCTACGGAAAAATGGAAAACCCAAGCCTACACTTGCTCAGCCGTTACAAAGGATGGCCTCGATGAATTGTGGGATGTAATCCAAGAATTTACTGAACAAGGTAAAGAAAATGGGGTCTTCTTAAAACGCCGTCAAGAACAATCCCTCCGTTGGGTACGCGATATGATTGACGAACACTTGCACAACCTATTCTTTAATAATGTCGTCATTCAAGGTCGTATGGGCGAAGTGGAAGCAGCCGTCTTAGATGGTGAAATGAGCGAATCTCAAGCCGTTGAAGAATTAATTGGCGTTTTCGATAAGTCCATTAAATAAGTAGATAGCTACATACCTATTTGATAAGCTGGCATAACTTATCTATTAAGACACTCCGATTAGCTATCATACTGATTTAGACATATAAGCTGTATCCAGAAAAGGCATAGTATAAACATTACTATTGGGTTTACCCCAATGGAGATGTATACTATGCCTTTTTATGTGCTTGTGAAAGCATATTCATGAAACAAATTTCATAAAAAATACGGTTGATACTTTCATAAATAACATATATGATATATAATTTAATCATAAACTGTTACTTGTGTGTGTGATTTAAATGAGAGGGTCATTATGAAACCACTAGTAAAGAAAATGTTAACAGCCGTATTGTGTGCATCTACTCTAACAGCTCCATTATTTTTGAGTGGTTGTAGTTTTTCTAAGATTGCCAATGGGGTGCAGCAAGGCGCTCAAAAGGCATCGCAAAAAGACATTCAAGTCTTTAATCAGTATATTGAAGCAGTTGGTAATTTTAACAGTGGTACCGTACGCTTTGGATATGCTATTAATCCTTCTATTCAAAAACTAAGAGAGGGTCAACATTTATCAAGCTTTATGGCACCAAAGTTTGATAGCTTACAACAAAAATTACAAGCCGCTAAAGATGCGGGTATACCATATGATGATATGAAGGAACCTCTTGACAACGTATTAGCCGTATTAAAGGACATTGTACCAGTAGCAAATGAATTGGATACGTACTACCAAACTAATTCATATCAAGCAGATAATTATGCTAAGGAACAACAATTAGGACCTAAATACGTTCAATTATATGATCAATTCTATGCAGCATATAATCAGCTAGACGCAGTAATTCACAAACATAATACGGAAAATCAACAAGAACAGTTGAAAGAACTTAAAGATTCCGGTAAGAAAAATGCAGCTGCTGCTCAAGAAGTTCATTTACGTTTAACTGCATTATTGGATAGCTTTGAAGAAGGCAAGCAAATCGATGTAAATGCGGCGAACCAAGAGTTGCAAGGTATCATGGATGTGTCCAGCAGCATTACTAGTCCGGACTATAACTCTGCTAAAAATCATTTAAATACAACTATTGGTAGAATTCGTACATTCTTAGGTGACCAAACAGCTGATCATTACAATGATATGATTGAATCCTACAATAGCTTTATTGGCAGTGTAAATCGCTTGGATATGAATAAACTTGATAAATAATATCTAATCGTATATACCATGTTATGTAATGTTAGGAGAGGAACATTTAAATGAGCAAGAAAATGTTATTACCCGTTGGTGTAGTTGTTCTAATTATAGGTATAGTTATCTTGTTATTAAATCCAGATCCAGCTGCAACAAATTTAGAAATTGCAAGAAATGCTACTAATGCACGAGAGGCAGCTAAAGCAATTTCTTCTAACAATCAAACGTATGCTTGGATGTATTCCATCGGCATGTTCTGTAGTGGCTTTGGCTTGTCCTTAACAATCGGTGGCATACTTGTAAAATTCCTTAAAAAAGACTAATAAATCATATGAATGCAATGGTTATGCTATGGTTAAATCATGACGGAATTAAGGTCCGGCAAAGGAAAAATAGAAGTAGAGTAGAAACAGAATAAAAGCAAAATTAAAGGCTATACTAATATGTGTATCATGATTAGTATAGCCTTTTTTTGTCTCATACATATTTTTAGATGCCTTAAAACGTGATATAATTAAGGTTATTGGGGCCTAGAGGGTGAAGGCTTTTGGAGGTTAGTATGAGTAGCATAGCGCATTTATTTGTGGCTGGTGGATTTGTTATGTATCCGCTAGTAATTTTTTTGCTCTTTGCATTAATGATTGGCATTGAGCGTATCATTTTATATCGTAAGTTTACAAAGGACTTGCGCCGCTTTAATAAGGTGTTAGAGAAGAATCAATCTTGGGTCATGTTACCAAGTGTTCTGGAACGCGATACAGAGGAGCTTGGCTCTTTATTTGCTCGCGCTATGCGCAGTGCAAAGAACTATAATGGTCTAGAAAACCGTTTGCAAGACGTAGTGTCTTACGCCGATGAGCGTTTAAAACGCGGCCTTAGCTGGCTTAGTATGATCGTAACCATGGCTCCACTATTGGGTCTATTGGGGACCGTGCTTGGCATGATTCGCGCCTTTGCTGTCGTAGGTGGCGATATTGGTGCGCCTACCATCATTACAGGCGGTGTATCCGAAGCCTTGGTAGCAACAGCGACAGGCCTTACAGTAGCAATTATTGCGCTTGGCTTTCACAGTTACTGTGCAGCAAAGGTAAACGATTCTATTACTACATTAGAGCATGAGTGCGGCAACATCCTCGATGCGTACAACGAGGAACATGATATATGAGACGACGCACATTAGGGGTTAAAAAAGAACCGACCATCATGATTATCCCTATGATCGATATCGTATTTTTCTTATATGAATACAGAGCAACAAATTCCGCTCAATTTGCCATCTGCATCGACATCTACAGCAAAATCTATTGAACCTATTACGATTACGCTCACCACAACGCACACGCTATATATCGACAATCAGGAAATCTCTTCCGAACGATTGGCTGAAGAGGTACAATCTATCGTGAAACAGGCACCTCGACAAGCTTTTGTCATTCGGGCATCTAAGGATGTTTACTATAGCGAGGTTATCGCCCTATTGGACATGCTCAAGGTGAATGGCGCTAAATATATTAGCGTCGCTACGGAACGGAAGTGATTCTATGTTTGAATCGCATTATTTGAAATCGTTTATTGTGTCCTTGGGAATTACAATTATCCTCATCTCTGGTATGGGCCTTTCTTTGCGTGGTATGGCGGGTACAGGTGCTGCCCATGATGCGGCGGAAATTAGCTTTAATTTGCCTGATGATGGTGAAAGCGATACAGGGGTTGAGGCTGTTGACACCGCACCGAAACCAGCGGAAAATCCTATGGAAAAACCACAGAATGTAACTCCAGAAGGCGCGGCACCTAAGGCGAATTCTTTGGTGAATGAGCGCAAGCCAGAGGATGCACGTACTAAAGAGTTAAGTGACAGTACAGCAGCATCTAGTGTGCGCCGAGAATGGGCCGTTCCAAAGGCTATTGAATCGGAAACGAGTAGCAGTGAACAAGCTGTAGTTACGCACGGGGCAGATTCTAAGGATGGAAAATCCTCTACGAATAGTAAAGCGCCTATCGGTAAAGATATAACATCGGATCCGAATGCAACTGGAAATGGATTACCTGAATCTAGTGACTTATCTGTCTTATCTGATTTAGCATTGAGTTTATTGACGCCAGGACAACAAGCGCTTTTACAAAAACCAGATATTAATCCTCATAACGGCAATGTCATCGTTGGCGAACATACGCCACTGATTGTGGACGATGTACCACCAGCTGTACGAGACGAAGCGCTACGCATCATCAAAACCAGTGGTTCTATTGTTAACCGACGGGGTGAACCTGTTTACTTAGCGGTTCCCGTTATTCTAGGACAATAAAGAGGCATATCTCATACAAATGTATGTAAGATATGCCTCTTTTTATGTTTATAAAACTTTCTTGACATTTAGTATTATGAAAGCTTATGAAATTTTGAATAATCCCTTCCTAAATAAAGGTACCGCCTTTACAAAGGAAGAACGTAAAAACCTTGGTCTTGAAGGTTTATTGCCTCCAGTTGTACAAACGTTAGAACAGCAAGCAATTCAAACTTATGAATTATTTAGTCGCAAAGATTCTCTATTACAAAAACGTGAATTCTTGATGCGTATTTTCTCCACAAATCGCACTCTATTCTTCAAAGTATTTAGCGATCATGTTGTTGAAATGATGCCAATCGTTTATGATCCTGTCATAGCTGAAAGTATAGAACGTTTTAGCCACGAATTTATTGATCCAGAATATGCAGCCTATATTACAGAAGAAAATATAGATCAACTTGATACTATTTTAGATCGAGCTGCAGATAGTCGTGATATTCGCTTAATTGTAGTTACTGACGCAGAAGAAATCTTGGGTATTGGCGATTGGGGTACTAACGGCGTAGATATTTCCGTAGGCAAATTAATGGTCTACACTGCAGCAGCAGGCGTAAATCCTGAATGGGTACTACCAGTTGTACTTGATGTAGGTACAAATAGACAAGAGCTTCTTGACGATCCATTATATTTAGGGGTTCGTAAAAACCGCATCACAGGAGATGCATACAACAAATTTATAGAAACTTTTGTTCGTCACGTAGAATCTAAATTCCCTAAATCATACCTACATTGGGAAGATTTTGGTCGCGACCATGCTACTGAAATTTTAAAAGTATATCGTCCTCAAATTGCTACCTTCAATGATGATGTCCAAGGTACTGGTATCATTTCCCTTGCAGGTATCTTAGGGGCACTCAAAATTAGTGGTGACACATTAACTGATAAGAAATATGTGTGCTTTGGCGCAGGTACAGCAGGTGTAGGTATCGCTAACCTCGTAATGTCTGAAATGGTAGCGCAAGGGCTATCTGAAGAGGAAGCTAGAAGTCGTTTCTACCTCGTAGATAAACAAGGTCTCCTATTCGATGATATGACAGACTTAACAATCGAACAAAAACCGTTCGCTCGTAAACGTTCTGAATTCACTAATGCTAATGAATTAACTAATTTACATGCTGTCATTAAAGCGGTACAACCAGGCATCCTCGTTGGTACATCGACAGCACCAGGCACTTTCACAAAAGAGGTTGTCCAAGAAATGGCTAGTCATGTGGAAAGACCGATTATTTTCCCATTATCTAACCCGACAAAATTAGCAGAAGCAAGTGCACAAGATCTGTTAACGTGGACAGATGGAAAGGCGCTCATCGCAACAGGCGTACCATACTCACCTATTGAACTTAACGGTGTAACATATGATATTGGCCAAGCTAACAATGCACTCATTTATCCAGGCGTAGGTCTTGGTGTATTAGCTGTCAATGCAACTCGCTTAAGTGATGCTATGATTTCCGCAGCAGCTCATGCCTTACAAGGTATTGTAGATACTACAAAACCAGGTGCAGCTACGTTACCACCAGTAGAAAAATTAACACAATTCTCTCGTACAGTTGCTAAAGCTGTTGCCGAATGTGCCATCAAAGAAGGCTTGGCACCTGAACAAGATGTTGATGCTGCGATTGATGCTATCTTGTGGAAACCAGAATACAAAAATAATCAATAATAGTTCATTAACAGATACATAAATAATAACAAGAGGCATACCTCACATACGCATGTATGTAAGATATGCCTCTTTTGTTATGTTTGTATTAGTCTTGATTAGTAAGCATTGTCTTAGTGGAGTTGAACACCGCAAGGTATACGATGGCGCCACCGATAAATAAAGTGATTTGCATAGGTGCGCTAAATTGATCGACGCGCCATAATGCGAAGGCGTAGAAGAACATTGTTACTAGCATGATGAGGAATGCAATGATAACGCGTACATTGGTATTAACCGCTAAGGATGTAGTGATGCGAGATTTATTGAGTATCACGTAAATTAAGGATACGATGATGTCTGCTGTAAAGATGGAGAATACATAGTTGAGATCAAACTCTCCAAATAGAACTACAGCCAAGCCGATAAAGCTGAGCCCAAAGAATAGGCGTAATAGCATGCCTATAATATTCGATTCATTGCGCTGTGCACGACGCTCTTTGCGATTTAAATTTGCCATGAAAGCCTCCCGATAATGATATACAAGTTTATGTATATTTCAGATAATTCTAGTATATCATTTTATTAGCACGAATACATAGAGACGGAGTTAATATAACTCAATTCTATTAATTGTTTATTTAGAAAGGCATCATAAGCAAAGTCATCATAAGTAAAGTCATCATAAGTCAAAACGTATCATAAGACTTCAATGAATGGCTGTCATCTTCAACAAACACGAACGATTAGTAAATTTAATATAATTATCATTCGGAAAATTTAGCTCCATTCATTGAATGGAGCTTTCACATATGGTACAATTATCCTATAAGAAATCTAGCTTTTATCATGCAAAGGAGACATCATGATACCACGTTATACACGAGAAGAAATGGGCCATATTTGGAGCGAACGCAACGAGTTCGACACAATGTTATTGGTAGAAACATTGGCATCCGAGGCGCAAGCTGAGTTGGGCGTTATCCCTAAAGAAGCGGCTAAAGCCATTCGTGAAAAGGGCAATTTCGACGTTGAACGCATTCATGAAATCGAAAAGGAAACAAACCACGATATCATTTCCTTCGTAACAGCAGTAGGCGAATACGTAGGTCCTGAAGCGGCTAAATACATCCACCTTGGCCTTACATCTACTGACGTTAAAGATACAGCACTTGGTTACATGATGAAACAAGCATGCGACATCTTGATTGAAGATTTGAAACGTTTGCACGAAGTATTGCGTCGCCGCGCAGCTGAGTTCAAATATACACCTATGATTGGCCGTACTCACGGTATTCATGGTGAACCTACTACATTTGGTTTGAAATTAGCATTGTGGATGGCTGAAGTAGAACGCGATATCGAACGCATGGAGCACGCTCGTAAAAGCGTAGCTGTTGGTAAATTGTCCGGTGCTGTTGGTACATACTCCAACATCGATCCATTCGTAGAACAATATGTATGCGAAAAATTAGGTCTTGAACCTGTTAAAATCGCTACACAAGTCGTACAACGTGACCGTCACGCTGAATTGTTGTCCACTATCGCTGTTGTAGGCGGTACATTGGATAAAATCGCTTTGGAAATCCGTCATTTGCAACGTACTGAAGTGCGTGAAGCGGAAGAATATTTCAGCCCTAAACAAAAGGGTTCCTCTGCGCAATCCTATTACATGTGAAAGAATTTGCGGTATGGCTCGCTTGCTTCGTGGCTACGCTCAATCTGCTTACGAAGACCAAGCTTTGTGGCATGAACGCGATATTTCCCACAGCTCTGTAGAACGCGTAATCTTGCCAGATGCAACAATTGCATTGAATTACATGCTTCACCTTACAATCCGCACTATCGATAAATTGTTGGTATATCCTGAAACAATGCTTAAAAACCTTAACCTTACAGGTGGTCTTGTGTTCAGCCAAACAATTTTAACTCATCTTGTAGACAAAGGTGCAGTACGTGACGAAGCATACCGTTGGGTTCAAAAATATGCTATGGAACGCTGGCTTGAAGGCAAAGATTTCGCTACAGGTCTTAAATCTGATGAAAACATCAAGAAATACATGACTGCTGAAGAAATTGATGCATGCTTCGATCCGCATAAATTATTGAAACATGTTGATACAATCATGGCTCGCTTTGGCCTATAATTGTAGGGTACTTCCCATATAACATATGAAAGACTAGGGTAGGTATAGACCAACAAGCCTATAGCACATACATTAGGCTGTTGGCTATATCTATCCTTTTTATTTTGAAAGCAACCTGTTATTTCCACTATTTTACGGACAATTACGAGCTAGTTTCCTAGTAAGCATCTCTGTATCTTAGGGGAAATTAGCTATTGTATTAGGAGGTTATATGAAACGTATCATACGAAAGTACGGACCGCCTATTTTTCACTGTATTAATGACTTTGGGCAAGGTTCGTTGGCGGCATTGATACCGTTCTTTATCGCTAATTTTGGCCTTAATTACTACCAATCGGCGTCCATTATTTTCTGTAACACCGTAGTGGCTTCCGTGGCGCAACCTATCTTGGGCTATGTGGCGGATCGGTGGCGCGTGCCGTGGTTCATTCCTGTAGGCTTTACCGTAACATTAGTCTCTATTAGCGCCATTGCACTGGCGACGAGCTATGAAATGATATTGGCTCTATCGCTCATTGCAGGGATTGGTGCCGCATTGTTCCATCCTGAGGCGGCTCTCCTTGTAAACCGCACACAATCCAATGAACTTGGCAATGCCATGGGACGCTTTGCAGTAGGTGGCAGTGCTGGCTTTGCACTGGGCCCGCTCCTTGCTGGTGGTGTGTACGTCTTTGGCGGTCAATTCCTTTGGTTGTTCACGGCGATTGCATTGATTGGCGTGTTACTGTATGTGTATGCCTTTACTGGCTCTACAGATACCGATGCTATTGGTGAAAGTAAAAGCTCTGCTAAATCCACTAATAGTGGCACTAATGACTGGGTTAGCTTTGGGAAATTGTTCTTTGTAATAGCTTCTCGCTCCATACTATTCTCTGTACTATCCATTTTTATCCCTATTCTGTATATTACAGTTATCAACGGAGAAGCCAGTGCATCGAGTTTAGCTTTAACGATGTACTTTGCAATGGGCGCTGTTCTTACCTATATGGGTGGGGCTCTATCTGATAAATTAGGCTTCCTTAAAACAGTTCGCTTAGGTAATCTTATCTTCTTGCCATCTGTTTTAGTGTTTATCTTTGTACCTAACATCTGGGGCTTTTTCGGTGCCATGATTCCAATGGCCTTTGGCGTATTCTCACAATACGGGCCAATTACGGTATTAGGTCAAAAATACCTTGCTAAAAATGCAGGCTTTGCGTCGGGTATTACACTAGGCCTTGGTATTACCTTAGGTGGCCTTGTAGCGCCATATGTAGGCCATCTAGCAGACATCTATGATGTCCAAATCGCATTGATGACACTGATCCCTGTAGGAGCTGTAGGACTACTTATGAGCTTCTGGCTGAAAGAACCTAAATAGTACTTGAGTGACAGGAAGAACTTGATAATATAGTTGTATTGAATTACTAAAATAGAATATTTTGACTAGTTAAAATGTCAATATATGGGAGGTGACCATTGGTCACCTCCCATTTGTTTACTTTAAGGGTCTAGATATTTATATTGGATATAGTAAGACTTTAAATTTCTATATCTCTGTATCTTTACTGAATATATGTTTTAACATATAATTTAAGTAAAGATTTCTTCTAGCATTAGGAGGAACTAAATGGATGCCTTTTCTGTAGTTTTTTATGAAACTCTAAGTGGCGAAAAACCTGCAAAAGCATTTTTAAATGAACTTTCAGATAAACAAAGGGCTAAAACAATTCGAGATCTAAAGATACTTGAACTATATGGCAATCGTTTAAGAGAGCCTCAGTCTAAACATTTAGAAGATGGTATTTATGAGTTACGAACGAAGCAAGGCTCCAATATTTCGAGAATATTGTATTTCTTTTTTGTGGGAAAGCGAATTGTTCTAACAAATGGTTTTGTTAAAAAGTCTATGAAAACACCGAAGAGCGCTATTGAATTAGCTATAAAATATAAGAACGATTATATCGAGAGGTATACATAATATGGAAACGTTAGATCAATATTTAGAGAAACAATTGAAAAATCCTAAGTTTAAAAAAGAGTGGGATGCATTAGATGATGAGTATCAAATTATTCAGAATATAGTTGAAGCACGATTGGCAGCTCATATGACGCAAATGCAGTTATCCGAATTAACAGGTATTACTCAGTCTGATATTAGTAAGATTGAAAATGGCAATGGTAATCCATCTTTAAAAACATTACAGAAAATAGCTCATGCTTTTGGGAAGAAACTAAAGATTGAATTTGTATAAATACTTTCACAGAGTCCGAACATTGTTGTATAATGTTAGTGAATTATTTAGACTTTCACATGGAGGATATAGATATGGCAACAAGTATGGTTATC
>JAWERH010000112.1:0-3422 GCA_032482215.1 Veillonella sp.
TCTTTTGGCAAGTGGTAAGCTGCGTCCATACACATTTGACGGACTGTTTTTGTGATTTCAGATACTTGAATCTCGCGCAAGATAATCCCTCCTCAGGAACATAGTTGAATATTAATTCTAAATTACCGTGAGATAACTTTTAACTCTCAAGTGTATAAGACATATGTTTCTCATACACATCGAGATTAACTCTATGCATCAATCGTAACACACAACATACATGCTTTCAACGGCTTAACTATACAGTTTTCTCAATGCTTTTTCATGTTTTGAGAATTATTTTCATGAATATTACTGTATATATTTCGGTATTTCAATAGTTCATTTTCATCATATTTTCGACTATAAAAACTATATTTTCAATGTGATAAAAGTCATAGTTAATCATAGGTTGAAAGAATTTTTATACCCTATATATTAATCCACTTTTAGAGGCCAAAATTAGGTTGAAATCACCGTATAAATGCAGAGTATATCTAAGATGATAAATACACTTTTAGACTATTTGATATTATTTTTCAAATAAAAGGTTTAAACTTTTTTGTAATGCATATGTATACCGATTATATTCAATATACTTATATTGCTAACTCTTAGTAAAATATCCCTCAAGATATCTCTATAAACACAGTATTTATCTGTGTTTATTCATTTATATAGATTATATTAATTTTAATGACTTGCTTATCAAAATTTTTAATAATTGATTTTTTGTATAACGTTATGTGTTTTAGTCATAGTTAACGTCTTTTGATTTATAGTAATTTAAAAAAAAACGCTTGCTTTTATAATTAATCTAACATATAATAACAATCGTACCATTCCTCGATAGCTCAGTTGGTAGAGCAATCGGCTGTTAACCGATCGGTCGTAGGTTCGAGTCCTACTCGAGGAGCCATTCTGGCCCGTTGGTCAAGCGGTTAAGACACCGCCCTTTCACGGCGGTATCCCGGGTTCGATTCCCGGACGGGTCACCATATGGACGATTAGCTCAGCTGGGAGAGCGCCTGCCTTACAAGCAGGATGTCGGCAGTTCGATCCTGTCATCGTCCACCAGACCTAGAAGCAAGCATAAAGCTTGCTTCTTTTTTTTGTATATGTGATATAATAATACCAGTTGTTTTGTTTGTGAATTTTAAAGAGTCTTATTTAGAGGAGGAACTATGTTTCATACATTCGGACGCTATAAACGTTCGCTACTTACAGTACTAGGTGTACTATTGGCATCTACACTCGCTACAGCAAGTGCTGCCACTATTAATATGAGCCAGTTAACATCAAATACCGCTCAACCAGTAGTCATTAACTCTATGCCATCCAATGTAGATACGACTACCCCTACATTACAAGCCGATAATAATGGTCAACCTATTTTGAAGGTTGCAAATACACCTGTTTCAACTCCAATTGTTGGAACACCTGAAAAAGCAACTATCAATACTTCTAATTCTAATTATGATGGTCACTTAGATAATTTCCCTAGTCGCAAAGTTACAATTGTTGTACCTGCAAAATTGCGCAACGAAAACACCGCCCAATTAGGTCGTTACATGACAGACCGTCTATCTAATACGCTTAAGTATCCATACTATGATACAGCAATCGTAAGTACTAATACGCCAACAGCTGAAATTAGAGCTGTTGACCTTGCACAAATTGCAGCTGCACAAAATTCTGAAATCGTTATTATGCCTGTACCATTACAAGACGTATATGTACAAATCAATGGTGTTAATAGCCCATATGCATACAATAATGATGATCGTGAAATGTATATCGCCGCAAAGGTAAATGCACTTTTATATTATTACGATGTGAATGATCAAGTAATTCACACTGTACGCAGTGGATTCAATCAAACTGATGATTCCTTAACAATGCCAACACATAAGGCTGTATGGAACAAAGTTATGACTGTATTACTTGATAAATTACCATACAAACGTATTCCAACAGACCGCGACCGCTATCAAGCACCTGGTATTAACTCTGAGTCTCCAGTAGTACTTGATTTCCAAGTAGAACAACCTAAGAATACAGCGTATTCCTTAAAAGGTGTTAGCGTATTATAAGAGACACTAAAAAGACCGTTAAGCAATTGCTTAACGGTCTTTTTGTATTCACCTATTAACGATACATAACTTAGTGAATCAAGCCGATTAATCTAAGTTGATGCTCTGTAAAACCAGCATTTCTTAAAAGTGCAGTAAATGAACTACGGAAGGAATCAGATAAATCGCTTACGTAATAAATTGAATCATCATCTTTTGCACTTGCTGTACTTGTATTAGTAGTCGCAGCATATTTAGCATTATCAGCTTCATTTTGTTTAACCATGTTAGCTCTAAAAGCATCATTTGTAGGAGTTTCTACTGGTGGACGAACCGAGTCAGTATATTTATAACCATAAGATGCGTCTACATGTGTTCCTAGTGTAGATGCACCAAAACAGCATGCTAATACAGCAAAAGCAATGAAAGATTTTTTTGATACGTTCATTAGAAAACCTCCAAATTAACACAATAAGTCATTAAATTTAAATGACAAATTTTAGTATAAGTAGATGACCTTAATGTTAGATGAGTGTTTCCTATAAACAAAATGAAATTCTATAGAAAAAGGCTAGCCCTATGGCTAGCCTTTTTCTTTATAGTTGTTTAGTTACATGCAAGCGCAATAATGCACGTTGCAATGCTGCTTCTGCTCGCTCTACATCAATATCAGGTGTAGGATTAGCCAAACGGCCTTCAGCACGCTCTTTGGCACGCTGAGCACGTTCCACATCAATAGATTCTGGATCTTGGCAATCTGGTGTTACAATACTCACCTTATTATGTTCGATTTCACAGAAGCCACCAAATACTGCAAGTTCACGAGATGTTCCATCTGGTTGATCTATGCGTAACGGTGCTAAATCTAATGCAATAATCATAGGTGCATGATTTGGCAAAATACCAAATTGACCATCGATAGCTTTACCTACAAAGAATGTAGACTTGCCTTCAAAAACAATTGCATCAGGTGTGATGATCTGTAGGGACATAGGTTCCGCCATGGATTATTCCCCCTTCTCTTGCATTTCCTTTGCTTTTTGAACGGCTTCATCAATGGTACCAACCATGTAGAATGCACCTTCAGGTAAATCATCATGTTTACCATCAAGAATTTCTCTAAAGCCTCTCAATGTTTCGGACAATGGCACATATTTACCAGGAGAACCTGTAAATACTTCGGCTACGAAGAATGGTTGACTCAAGAAACGTTGAATCTTACGAGCACGAGATACAGTCAATTTATCTTCGTCAGACAATTCTTCCATACCGAGGATTGCGATAATATCTTGAAGATCTTTATATTTTTGCAATACTTCTTGCACGCCACGCGCTACTTCATAGTGTTCTTCACCAAGTACATGTGGGTCC
>JAWERH010000113.1:0-5854 GCA_032482215.1 Veillonella sp.
TGACGATCTATTCAACATAGAATCCATGGTAAACCGTAAAATTTGCACTTTTGGTGGCGGATATCCAATCATGATTAATGGAAAAATGATTGGTGGACTCGGCATTAGCGGTGGTACCGTGGCAGAAGATATGGACATTGCATCTCATGCATTACAATCTTTGTTAACTCAATGAGGTGAAGATAATGGACGTAACGCAAATGTATATTAGTGAGTTTGTTGGTACTGCCGTTTTACTCGCATTTGGTAATAGTACAAATGCATCGATTTTGTTAAAGAAAACCATCGTTGGTATCTATGGTACTAACTGGTTACACATTATTTTTGGATGGGCCTTTGCAGTAACCTTCGCTGTGTATATAGGAATTACACTAGGTGGACCTGGTCATTTGAACCCTGCCGTTACCTTTGCTCTTGCAGTAGCAGGTATCTTTCCATGGGAACAAGTAATTCCGATGTCTATCGCTCAAATTGCCGGCGCTTTTGTAGGTGCTACTATTGCAGCAGTATTCTATTATCCGCACTTCAAGGAAACAGGCCCTGATGAAGGTAACTGCGTAGGCATCTTCGCGACTGGTCCAGCTATTGACCATAAACCTTGCAATTTGATGTCTGAAATCATTGCTACCTTTATGCTCATTCTAGCAACCCTTTGCTTGGGCAAGATGGCAGATGGCTTAGCTCCAGTGGTTAGCGGTATCCTCATTGCATCCATCGGTATGTCCTTTGGTGCAACTACAGGTTATGCGTTAAATCCAGCTCGTGACTTCGGTGCTCGCCTGGCATATACTATTTTGCCTATTCCTAATAAGGGAACGGCGAATTGGCAATATGCATGGGTTCCATTTATTGGTCCATTGATTGGGGCAGGTTTAGCTGTGTTGTTCTTCCAATTAGTGGCACCTTAACTATAGCTAGAGTATATAAAACAACGACAAACTATAACATGTCAGTATAGTTTAAAGAATACATATTACATTAGGAGGAGATTATATGGCCTTTCAAGAGGTAATTGATGCAAAACAGCGCATCATTCAAGAGTTTGTGCCAATCCTAAGCCAGATCTATTTAGAAAAATGGGGCTTGAGGAAAAAGGACGCAATGCTATTGGAATTCTTACCATAACACCTGGCGAAGGGACCATTATTGCAGCCGATATTGCAAGTAAATCTGGTGATATCGAAATCGGTTTCATCGATAGATTTTCGGGGGCACTTCTCATAACTGGTGATGTATCTGCTGTTGAATCTGCTTTGCGCAGCGTAATTGAAGGTCTGCAACGCATATTAGGATTCTTTCCAACGGATTTAACAAGATCCTAATGAAAGGGTAATTATGAGCACCGAAAAGAAAGAAAAACGTATCCTTCTAGTAGGTCGTAGCGGTTGTGGTAAGACCACATTAGCAGATACGATTACTCATGGATCGGCTACGTATCATAAGACACAAGCCATAACGAGAGTGGGAAACTTCATCGATACTCCTGGAGAATATATGGAGAATCCTAATTACTATCGAGGCATTATCTTGCACGCCTATGATGCGGACGTAGTGATTTTCATGATTCCTGCAGGTGATGAAACAACCATATTCCCACCAAACTTTGGAAACTCCTTAAATCGCGAGGTTATAGGGGTTGTATCAAAGGTGGACACGGGTAAAGATGTTGAGGCGCCTCGGCGCAATCTTAAACTAGCGGGAGCCACTAATATTTTTGAAATATCAGTTCACGACGAAGAGTCGTTAAAACAATTATGTAACTACATATACGGTTAGTTGAAAGAAGGTTTTTCCATGGACAAAGTGTTTGAAGAACAACTTAATCAATTTATTTTAAATAAGGCGATCATTCCAAAAAGCTTGGGTCTATGGGAACGATATTTCAAAAAAATGTGTCTCGCTTGGCAAGATATGAAACCTGAGATTCAGGCTCAGCATATTATCTTTTCTGCAGATAATGGTATTTCCGTAGATGGTCTAATCGGTTATAACTATGAGATTACTCGTAAACAGTCTCAGAATATGATTGATGGTAAAAGTGCAGTTGCTAATTACTGTATCTTTAATCATATTCCTTATGAAGTGGTAGATGTAGGCATTGCGTGCCCACAAGGTATTGGGATAAATCGAAAGGTAGCTCAAGGCACAAAGAATATATTAGATGGTGCTGCTATGAGTGATGAAGAGTTTGACCTAGCATACCAAGCTGGATATAACCGAGTTGTTTACTATGCAGAATCGGGTATCAATCTATTTTCCTTTGGCGAAATGGGTGTTGGTAATACAACTACTTCAGCAGCTGTTCTGAGTGGCCTTACAAAACTAGACCCACGGATAACTGTAGGTCCTGGATCTGGCCCTGATGAAGAGGCGTACATGAATCAAAAACGAGAGTTTGTACGTACTGCATTATCTCATCATAAGGGGCACTTAAATAGTCCTAAAGAGGTAATTAGCCGCGTAGGTGGCTTTGATATAGCCGCGATTACAGGTGCTATGGTAGCTTGTACAGACTTACATATCCCATTTGTAATCGATGGATATATTACAGCTGTTGCCATGGCTTGTGCTACTCAAATGAATGGAGACGCTCCAT
Organism: Veillonella sp.; assembly: GCA_032482215.1. Classification (GTDB taxonomy): domain Bacteria; phylum Bacillota; class Negativicutes; order Veillonellales; family Veillonellaceae; genus Veillonella. The sequence goes on from JAWERH010000113.1 coordinate 2,597, forward strand.
TATACGGTATTCCATCTCATTATTCTCGCGAGGTAGGGATGGCCGCAGCATTGGCTTATGCAAATATTCGTCTTGATGAAGTTCCAATCCATGGACAAATGGCGTTAGGTGAAGGTACTGGTGCTGTACTCATGGTACAACTACTTAAAACAGCGCACTTTGCCTTTATGAATATAGGTACTATGGTGGAACTATTAGAAAAATAAATTTGTAATCTTTATTCTATGTTTTGTAAAAGGAGAGAAAACAGATGACACAAGAAGCATTAGGTATGGTGGAAACTAAGGGTCTAGTAGGCGCTATTGAAGCAGCTGATGCAATGCTTAAAGCAGCTAATGTGGAACTCGTAGGCAATGAAAAAATTGGCTCTGGTCTCGTTACTGTTATGGTTCGTGGTGATGTAGGTGCTGTAAAAGCTGCTGTAGACGCAGGTGCAGCTGCTGCAGAACGGGTAGGTATTGTTATCTCTACTCATGTAATTCCAAGACCACATAAAGATGTAGAAGGTATTTTACCAACAAAGGGTGAATAATTATGGCCGATACTAATAGTATGGTAGATGAGATTTTAAAGCGCGTATTGATGCGTATCGATAGTGCTGATTTAAGCAAAACTTCAGGCGCGACTAGTAATGCATCATGTGCTTCGGCACCTGTAAGTTCACCTGCTGTAAGTCAACTACAAACTTCTATGATTACTGAACACGTAGGTAGCACTACAACAGGCGATACGATTGGTCTCGTAATTGCCAATGTTGATAGTCAAGTATTGGAAGCTATGAAGCTCACTAAGTCATATCGATCCATCGGTATCTTAGGTTCACGTACAGGTGCAGGGCCGCAAATTATGGCCGCTGATGAAGCTGTAAAAGCAACGAATACAGAGATTGTTAGCATTGAACTGGCCCGTGATATGAAAGGTGGCGCTGGTTCTGGTTCCCTTATCATATTTGGTGGCGATGACGTATCCGATGTAAGACGTTCTGTGGAAGTAGCATTACGTGAATTAGAACGCACCTTTGGCGAAGTATATATGAATGACGCAGGCCATGTGGAGGTCCAATATACAGCGCGTGCAGGAGAAGCCTTAGTCACTGCTTTTGGGACACCAGAAGGTAAAGCCTTTGGGTTATTAGTAGGTGCCCCAGCAGCAATAGGTGTAGTTATGGCAGATACAGCAGTTAAATCAGCTAATGTAGATGTGGTAGATTATCAGTCTCCATCGAGCTCAGATATGTCAAATGAAGTTGTTTTACTAATTTCTGGTGACTCTGGCGCTGTTAAACAAGCTGTAAAAGCAGCACGTGATGTGGGGTTAGCGTTACTAGAAACTATGGGAGAAAGACCTAAAAACAAAGGTAATGCTTACATTATCTAATGAATAAACGTCGGGAGGTGGCATGGTGAAAGATTCACTAGGGTTACTAGAAGTAGCTGGTTTGCTGGGGGCTATCACCGCATCAGATGCAATGGTTAAAGCTGCAAATGTACGGCTCATAGGAATAGAAAAGGCGAGAGGTCTTGGCTGGATGACCGTAAAGGTAACTGGTGATGTGGCAGCTGTTGAAGCAGCTGTTCAAACAGGTGTGGCGATTACAAAAGGTATGAACTTGTATGTAGCTCACAAAGTAATTCCTCGACCTGCAGAAGGCTTAGTAGAATCCTTTAATGATGATTTTACAGATAAGCCGGCTAAGGTAGCTGATGAAACAGAGAAACCCCAATTAGATGAAAAGGTTGTTGAGGTATTAGATGAGATAGTATCTAAGATCATAGAACCGAAAAGTTCTAAATCAACAGGTACAAAGAAAATAACACCAAAGAAAAACACTAAAAAGAAATAAAGTAGTAAATAATAAAGGAGATTATCATGAATAACGCATTAGGCATGGTAGAAACAAAAGGTTTAGTAGGCGCAATTGAAGCGGCTGACGCAATGGTAAAGGCAGCTAACGTTACATTAGAAGGTACTGAAAAAATCGGTTCCGGTCTTGTAACAGTAATGGTTCGCGGTGATGTAGGCGCTGTAAAAGCAGCTGTTGATGCGGGCTGTGCAGCAGCACAAAAAGTAGGTGAAGTAGTATCTACTCATGTAATTCCACGCCCTCATAGCGATGTAGAATTGATCTTACCTAAGAAAGGATAATAGCTTATGGATCGGGAACAGATTCGTGCTATCGTACGAGAAGTGATCGAAGCCATGTTCGAATCGTCCATTCCCGTAGGTGTGAGCAATAGACATGTCCATCTATGTCAGGAGGACTGGGATATATTATTCCCTAACCAGGCTATTACTAAAAAAAGTGACTTAAAACAAACTGGAGAGTTTGCTTCAGAGCAAACAGTTACTTTAGTGGGGCCTAAAGGGGTCATTCAAAATGTCCGCGTATTAGGTCCTCTTAGAAAACAGTCACAAGTAGAGGTATCTTTGACCGATGCTCGTACATTGGGTATAAAACCTCCTATTGTGCTATCTGGTCATTTAGAATCAGCCGTAGAGATTACTCTATGTACTGAAAATCGCTGCAAAACGACATATTCATATGTCACCTGATGATGCAAAACGGCTTAATGTAAACGATGGCGATAGCGTAAATGTTGAACTTCAAACGCCAGAACGCACTACTGTATTTGGTGATGTCATCGTTCGGGCTGTACCTGGTTTTGTCCTAGAACTCCATATTGATACAGATGAGGCAAACGCTGCCAATGTACAAGGTACAGTGATGGCGAGAATTGTACAGTAAAGTAGGTGATATGATGAAAGGTTTGAAAAAGGCAAATAATACCTTGCAAGAGTTCCAAACAAGTGAGCTCGCATAATCAAAAGAATTTACGCGTAGGCATCGACCTTGGTACATCATCTATTGTCCTATCCGTAGTAAACGATAAAGGTAAACCTATATATGGTGCTTTTGAATACAACGAATCTATTCGAGATGGCCTTGTAGTTGACTATGTGGGCGCTGTTACGATTACGCGAGAGCTAAAGGCTAAGGCGGAAGCAGCCTTAGGTACAGAACTTGTATATGCCGCAGCAGCTGTTCCACCTGGAACGATAGGCAAGAATAAAGAGGTAGTAGGTCATGTTCTTGAAAGTGCCGGTTTTGAAGTAACCTGCATTTTAGACGAGCCTACCGCTGCTGCTAATGTGCTCGGAATCACCGATGGCGCTGTTATCGACGTCGGTGGTGGTACTACGGGCATAAGCATTTTAAAAGATGGCCGAGTTGTATATACCGTAGATGAGCCTACAGGA
>JAWERH010000114.1:0-5946 GCA_032482215.1 Veillonella sp.
TATGAAAATAATATATGGCACTATGAGCCGAAACAGTTGTGGACTACTCGTTTAGGCCAACGTAATTCAGATGGTACATTGCGTACTGAATCGATGGAAGCGTCCTATCAAGCTTTTACAGAAATAAAAAAACTAGCAGACCAATATGGGGTGGAATGCTGCTTTGGTTTTGCAACGAGCGCTGTTCGTGAAGCATCTAATGGCCTTGAATTTATGGACCGCATTAGCGAACATTGTCCGATGGAATGGCGTATTCTCACGGGCGATGAAGAGGCTATTTATGGCTTTAATGGTGCCTTAGGAGATCAGTTGAATGATGGTCGTCACTATACAACTATCGATATCGGTGGCGGTAGTACAGAGCTAGCATTAGGCAATAAGGACGGCGTTTACTGGAGCCGATCTTATCCTGTAGGGGCTGTACGCCTTCAATCTATGTCTGATGAAGGTCCTCAACGAGTATGGGAAGAAACTCGATTCCTTTGGGATCCCATGATGATTCAAGGTGAATTTGGTGAATTCATTGGTATCGGTGGTACGCTAACGACGCTAGCGGCCATTGATTTAGGCCTTGAAAACTATGATGGCACGAAGGTACAAGGTCATAAATTAAGTCGTGAAACAGTAGAGGGCATCATTCTAAACTTACGTTACATGAGTCGCGATGAGCGATTACACGTAAAAGGTTTACCTGCAGGACGTGCCGATATCATCGTAGCTGGTGCAGAAATTTTAACGTCCTTTATGGATGCTTATGAGGTTCCTCATGTATTTGTGAGCGACCAAGATGGTATGGAGGCGATGGCTCGTGAATGTGAAAGCCTGAAAATAGTCGAATTCTAGTAGCTTGCTCTGGTGGCCCCGATTCAATGGCTCTATTGTATTTGTTACAAGATATTGCTACGCATCGTCATACAACGTATGAAATAGGTGTAGCCATTGTGGATCACTGTATTCGCCCTGAAAGTAAGGAGGAGGTCTTGTGGCTCCAACATCAAGTGGAAGAATTAGGTCTGCCATTTTATTCCGCTACCTTTGATGTACCGCGCCTAAGTAAGGAACATAAAAAGTCTGAAGAAACTATAGGCCGCCAAGTACGTTATCAATGGTTAAATGAAATTGCCCAGTCTGAGGGGTATGATTATATTTCAGTAGCTCACCACAAAGATGATCAAGCAGAATCGATTTTGGCACATATCATTAGGGGTTCTGGTCTAAATGGTTTAACTGGCATGTCTGTAGTACAATCTGAATATGCTATTCCTGTAGTTAGACCGCTGTTAGACGTAACAAAAGAAGACTTACTAGCCTATATAGGGACAAAACATATTTCGTATTGTGTAGATTCTACGAATGAGGATGTACGATACCAACGAAATAGGATTCGTCATCGCATTATACCTGAATTGGAAGTCGTTAACCCTGCTGTGGTAGATGCCATAGTTCGACTAGGAAGTTCTGTAAATGAAGATGTAATGGTTATCTCTGATTTAACGTCTAGAACCTTTGATAAATTAGTGTCGATTGGTGATGACGAGGTGAGAATCTCTCGCCGTGCCTTGAGACAGGAGCCACTAGCAATACAGCGGAGATTATGGCAGCGTTTAGTAAGTACCATTGACTCTGATCTAACGCTTACATCAGCTCATCAAGAGCAATTACTGGATATTGTTAACACAGGGGAAAAGAAAACTTTCACGATAAAAAGTATAAAAGTAATCGCTCAATGTGATACAATAAAGGTATATTGCAAACATTAATATGAATCGTGGAGGTCATATAGATGCATCAAGACGCAAAAGAGATTTTATATACAGCAGAACAATTACAGGCTCGTGTAGCCGAGTTAGGTAAAGCAATTAGCGAAGACTATAAAAATGAATCTGTAGTGCTCGTAGGGGTGTTAAAGGGAGCCATCGTTTTCTTTACAGACTTAGCTCGCGCTATTGATGATAGCGTAGATGTAAGTTTTGATTTTATTTCTTGCTCTAGCTATGGTAGTGGCACAACTAGTACAGGTGTAGTACGAATTCTAAAAGATTTGGATCGCTCTGTAGAGGGGAAGCATGTGCTTGTTGTGGAAGATATCGTAGATACAGGCACAACATTGCATTACTTATTAGAAAATTTACATGCTCGTGGTGCTAAAAGCGTACGTCTTGCAGCGTTATTGAATAAACCTGAGCGCCGTAAAATGGACGTAGAAGTAGACTATGTAGGCTTTATTATTCCTGATTATTTTGTTATCGGTTATGGTTTAGACTACGCAGAAAAATATCGTCACTTACCATATATCGGTATTTTAAAGGAAGAAATGTATCAAAATTAAAAATATGATATAATATATGAGTGCATCTCTTAATGAGATGTACTCAATTCGTTTATACAAGTAAATTATTATTGAAAGGGGTAATCTTTTGGGTCGATTTACAAAAAATATCGTCCTTTACTTACTTATCATTGCCGCTTTCGTTATCGCCATTGACGCTTTCTCTGGTCAAAGTGCGAATAAATCTGAACTAAGTTACACAGGATTTATTCAACAAGTACAACAGAAAAAGGTTGAGTCCGTAACGATTACCAATGATCATGGTATTAAAGGTAAACTAAAAAATGGAACAGAGTTCAATTCTTATGCGCCAAGTGATGAAACATTAATTAAAACATTACAAGATAATGGCGTAGAAATTACAGCAGCTCCACCTGAGCAACCAGCTTGGTGGATGAGCCTGTTAGGTTCTGCTATTCCTATCATCATCTTAGTGGTGTTGTTCTTCTTTATTATGCAACAAACTCAAGGTGGCGGTGGCCGAGTGATGAACTTTGGTAAAAGCCGTGCTAAATTGATGGGTGAAGGTAACGTAAAGGTTAGCTTTAAAGATGTAGCAGGTGCTGAAGAAGCAAAACAAGAATTAGAAGAAGTAGTAGAATTCTTGAAGGATCCAGGTAAATTTACAACTATCGGTGCTAAAATTCCGAAAGGTGTATTGCTCGCAGGACCTCCAGGTACAGGTAAAACTTTGCTTGCTAAAGCCGTTGCTGGTGAAGCCGGGGTACCATTCTTTACGATTTCTGGTTCTGACTTCGTAGAAATGTTCGTAGGTGTTGGTGCTTCTCGTGTGCGTGATCTTTTCACACAAGCGAAAAAGAATGCTCCATGTATCATCTTTATCGACGAAATTGATGCGGTAGGTCGCCAACGTGGCGCAGGTCTTGGTGGTGGTCACGATGAACGTGAACAAACATTGAATCAATTACTCGTTGAAATGGATGGTTTCGGTGCCAACGAAGGTATTATTACTATCGCTGCCACAAACCGCCCAGATATTCTTGACCCAGCGCTGTTGCGTCCAGGTCGTTTTGACCGTCAAGTTATCGTAGGTCGTCCAGACTTACGCGGTCGTGAAGCAATCTTAAAAGTACATGCTCGTAACAAGCCATTAGCTGACGATGTAGACTTGAAAACAATTGCTAAGAAAACTCCAGGCTTTACTGGTGCTGACTTGAACAACTTGTTAAATGAAGCGGCTTTATTGGCAGCTCGCCTTAACAAAAAAGTTATCACTATGGCTGAAGTTGAAGAAGCTAGTGAAAAGGTTAGCATGGGTCCTGAACGCCGCAGTCATATTGTGAGCGAGAAAGACCGCAAGTTAACAGCGTACCATGAATCTGGTCATGCCATCGTGGCACATTTGTTGCCTCATGCAGATCCTGTTCATAAGGTAACAATCATTCCTCGTGGCGCAGCAGGTGGTTACACTATGATGCTTCCTACAGAGGAACAAAACTACAAAACAAAATCTCAATTATTAGCAGATATTCGCGTAGCCCTTGGTGGTCGAATTGCAGAGGCTTTGATATTAGATGAAATCAGTACAGGTGCTTCTGGTGACCTTCAAAGCGTAACGAATACAGCACGCGCCATGGTAACGCGTTGGGGCATGAGCGATGAGCTTGGTCCTATCGTATTTGGTGAACAACAAGAACAAGTATTCTTGGGTAAAAACCTTGGCCATGAACGCAACTACAGTGAAGAAATTGCTGCAAAAATTGAAATTCATCGTATTGTAGAAGAAGCTTATAAAGATGTAACAAAACTTCTTAGCGATAACGAGAAATTCTTACATGATATGGCAAATGCTCTATTAGAGGAAGAAACCATCGATGCAAAAGCGGTAGATAATCTTTACAAATATGGTACAACGAAAGCCCCTGAAGTTGAGGAGCCTAAAGAAGCTCTAGAAGCGGCAGGTATTGTAGTACCAGAGGTGGTTGAAGCTAAAAAAAACACTGCTACAGTGGATGCTCCTAGTGAAACACCTTCTAATGAAATCAAATAATGAGATATCTAAATAAAAGAGCTGGCCTCGTTGAGGGCCAGCTCTTTTTATATATGCTCTTTTGATTATAATTACCTATTACTAGCTATAGTACTTAGTATTCTATCTATATTGTAAAGCTCGTAATGTAGTTGGTGAGGATTAGCTATTGGCCATCGTTAATGTGACGTGTTGCCAAGTACTGTTGAATTCTACGCTCTTTTCGGGCTTTTAAATATTTTTGAGCCAGTACATTTGGAATTGCTACACCAACCGCAATACTTACAATAGTGAGGATGCCTGTTACACCGTTTTGGACCATATGAAGTAAGCCAGACTCTGATAGTGCGTTGATATGAAGTATATCAAAGAGGAATCTGTAATATAAAATACCAGGCATTAAGGCTATAGCAGATGGGACGATGATAATTGTGCTAGATGTTCTCAGCCAAGTAGAAACTTTTACATAGATCACGCTCATTACAGCAGCGCCTACAAAGGTAGCACCTGGAATGGAGAAGCCAAATTCAACAGCTAATAAATTGCGGGTAAATACGCATAATACACCGCCAATGCCAATGGATACTAGTAATCGGACAGGAGCGTTAAAGAGTACCGCAAAGGAAGCAGCAGCTGTAAAAGACCCTATAATTTGCTCAATGGATAATACATGAGGCTTAATATCTACAAAGCTAAAGGCCGGCATAGGGCTAAAGTATAGAGCCATTGCCATGCCTAAGGTCATGCTACCAACGATAAGGATCGTTCTAATAGCTCTTGTAATTCCCGATAAAATATGGTTGTTGATGGTATCGATAACGGAGTTTATAAGCGGTACACCAGGTATCATAAATAAGGTACAACAAACAAGAACGTAAACTAACGAATCTTGTTCAATATGTGAATAGAAACCATAGGCAGAAACCATGGCGGCAAAGCCGCCAATTGCAATGCCTACATATTCATTGCAACCAAAGCGTACCGATAAGGTACGACCAAAATAACCGATTAGAGAACAAATAACAGTTGGAATAGTGGAATCTAATTTTGAAATTAACTGTTCATAAGTTGTAAGTGAATAATGTCGTTCAAAGGCTCGCCAAGTTAGTTTAGATACGGCATTGATCATGGCCATATTGGGTACATGGACAGGTGTTTTTCTAAATACGGTAATAGATCGTTCTTTATGCAGTAAATTGACCATAATCGTAGTATAGGAAATATGTATATTTAAATAATCATGAGGTATCCCCATAAATGTGGCGGCTTTAAGCATTTCTTCAATAATTCGATTTGTATCGGCACCACATTCCATGAGTAGTTTGCCTATGTTTAATAGGACGTCGAGCTTTCTATGAATATGAATAAACGGGTTCTCAAGAACTTCATTTTTTTCTTCTAATGTAAATTGTTTCATATATCTCCCCAGATATTGATAGACCATACTATTGTTATCTTTTGCATACGGTATAACTTAATACTACATGTATTATACCATTAATTCTTTTAAATAACCCTTGCATTTTACAGGGTACACTTGTACAATCGAATTGTAAACCTAGGTTGACAAAGAAAGGGGCTCTAAACTATGCGTGATGAAGTATTAGAATTCTTGAGACAAAACCAA
>JAWERH010000115.1:0-4669 GCA_032482215.1 Veillonella sp.
GCACGATCAATAAGCTTTTGAATTTCCTGTTCCGTCATATCAGTTTCCTTTTCTATCATATGGATATCCTCATTCCACCATATCAAGAATCGTATCTACTACCACTGGTGCAGTTTTGCCAAAGGTAATTGCCTCTAAATATGTTTTAGCCGCATTTACGAGCAAACTTTCATGAGAAGCATATAAGGTAGCTATACTTTCACCAACCCTAACAGCATCACCGGTTTTCTTGTGCATTACGATGCCTGCACTGTAATCGATAGGACCATCCTTAACGGTACGACCAGCCCCGAGCATAACAGATGCAATACCACATTGTTCTGTATTCATATGTATAATATAACCGTCTTGAGGCGCTGTAACATCATAAGTGAATTTCCCGATGGCTAGTAAACTTTCATCATCAAGAACACGGCTATCTCCACCTTGAGCATCGATCATCATGCGCAATCGTTCAAGAGCGGCTCCCGAATTAAGGGCCTCTTGTACGCGACTGAGAGCAGTTTCATAATCACAAATTTGGCTCAACACAAGCATATGGGCTGCCATGATAAGACATTCATGAGTTAAATCCTCTGGGCCATGACCTTTCAAGGTGTCAATAACCTCACGAATTTCCAAAGCATTACCAATGGCGTGACCTAGTGGTCGGTCCATATCGGTTAAAACAGCCTTAACAGAGCGGCCATTTTCCGTTCCAATATCTACCATAGCTTTCGCCAATGCGCGAGCATCGTCTATGGTTTTCATAAAGGCGCCACTACCAACCTTTACATCCAATAAAATAGCTTGTGCCCCAGAGGCTAATTTTTTACTCATTACAGAGGATGCAATTAGAGGGATACTATCTACGGTGCCTGTTACATCACGCAAAGCATATAGTTTCTTATCTGCAGGTGCCAGCCCTTCAGATTGTCCGATAACGGCAAGGCCGATTCGATTTACTTGATTCATAAATGCTTCTTGGTCTAGTGACACCTGTAAATTTGGTATAGATTCCATCTTATCGATAGTGCCGCCCGTATGCCCTAAACCACGACCAGACATTTTCGCCACCTTGCCTCCACAAGCAGCTACCAAAGGTCCTATGATAAGAGTTGTCTTATCCCCTACACCACCAGTACTATGCTTATCTACTGTTATCCCATCGATATTGGACAAATCTACCATATGCCCCGATTGTGCCATTGCCATAGTCAATGTGCCTAGTTCACGAGCATTCATCCCATTAAATACAATGGTCATCAATAAGGCACTCACTTGATAGTCAGGGATGTCCCCATTTACATAGCCTGAGATAAGAAAACGAAGTTCCTCATCTGTTAAGGGTAAATTAGACCGTTTTTTTAGAATAATATCATACATCCGCATGGTTATACCGCCATTCTAAGAAACCACCTAAGCACGGCCTAGGTGGTTTTCTATTATACTTCTTCGTCTAAATGATCTTTAAGTAGTTCTACTGCTGCACTGGCGCCGATACGGCTGCAACCTTCTGCAATATAGGCTTTCATGTCAGAGATAGAACGAATACCACCGGCAGCCTTAATTTTTACATTAGGACCGATATGCTTCTTGAATAAACGAATGTCTTCAAGGCTAGCGCCACCGCTACCAAAACCAGTAGAAGTTTTAATGTAGTCTGCCCCACCATTGGTGATACATTTACAGAGGGCCACCTTTTCAGAGTCGGTAAGATAACAAGTTTCGATAATAACCTTTAAGATTTTATCGCCACAAGCCTCTTTAAGGGCCCCGATTTCATTCGTTACAGCCTCAAAATCGCCTTGCTTTACATCGCCAAGATTTATTACCATATCGATTTCAGAGGCCCCTTCTGCAAGGGCTTGTTTTGTTTCAGCCACCTTAACCTCTGTCGTTTCATAGCCTAAAGGAAAACCAATAACAGTACATACATTAAGGTCTGGGTACGCTTCATGGGCGGAAGCTACAAAGTCCGGTGGAATACATACAGATGCTGTTTTATAGGCTACGCCAGCATCACAAATTTCTTTAATATCATCCCATGTAGCTGTAGGACGCAATAGTGTATGATCCACATAAGATAATAATTCTTTACCTAACATAGTGTCTCTCCTTACTAAAAGAACGACATTTGCTCTGGCTCAGGTTCTTTATGTAAAGCCTCTTGAGCAGCGCGATTTTTGTCATCAATAAATGGTTCTAGTGGTACACCTGTAGCCTTCAATAAATCTGGCAAGCTATTAACGCCCTTAGCTTTAGCCGCCTCTAATACAACCTTAGCACATGTTTCCGCATCATCTAATGCGTAGTGATGTTTAAACTCAACCCCGATATATGCGGCCATCGTGTTTAGCTTATGGTTTACTAAATCTGGCCATACTGCACGTGAAAGTTTCACCGTACATGCATAATCAAGATCAGGCCAAGGGATTTTATAGTAATCCAGTGTAGCACGCAATACATTCATATCGAATTTTGCATTGTGAGCTACCATGATATTCCCTTTTAAGTGATTTTCGTAGATAGCATTCCACAATTGATCAAATGTTTTCTCGTGGATAACATCCTTTGGTTGAATGCCATGAATTTCAATACATTCATCATCGAAGCTCATAAATGGTGGTTTAATAAGGCTGTATGCCTTTTTTATAATCTGTCCATCCTTTACGGTAATAACCGCCAAGGAGCACGCACTATTTTTAAATTTATTAGCTGTTTCAAAGTCTAATGCAACAAAATCTAACATAGGACTCCTTTCAAATCTATATGTTTCAAAATTTATATATAAGAATTATATTCATTTTCTCCATTTATTATAGCATGAAACAGTCTATAATCTACTATTCAAGGGTGACTAATAGTCACCGCTTTCACATCAATTTTAATTGACAGATGGGCCCTCTGTATGTGAAAATTATTTAGATATATATGTAGTATGGAGGTTGCAACATGGCAGATGACAGATTAATCGTTGCCCTTGACGTATCCACGATGGATGCTGTAAAAGAAATCGTATTATCCCTCGGTGATTCGGTTAGCTTTTACAAAGTCGGAATGGAGCTATTCTACGCCGAAGGAGCAAAAACAATTCGCTTTTTACAAGAGCAAAACAAACAAATATTTCTTGATTTGAAATTGCACGACATTCCAAACACCGTAGCCCATGGAGTTTCTTCCTTAACACGTCTCGGCGCTAGTTTAATCACTTTGCATGGTCAAGGTGGCCCTGTCATGATGAAAGCCGCTGTAGAGGCAGCTCGTGAAAGCGGTGAAACACTAGGCGTTGAGCGACCAAAATTATTGGCTATCACTGCTCTAACTAGTTTCGACGATGAATCTTGGACTGCTATCGGTGGCCAACTACCTATTTCCGACCAAGTAATTCGCCTGGATGGTGTTGTGTGCTCCGCCTTAGAAGCTAAAATGATTCGCGAAGCATGTGGCGATGATTTCCTCATCGTAACACCTGGTATTCGTCCTTCCTTTGCAACAACAGACGACCAAAAACGCGTTGCTACACCTGCTAGCGCATTACAAGATGGCGCATCTCGCCTCGTTATCGGCCGTCCTATTACACAGGCTGAAAATCCTCGTGAAGCAGTTCGTTTAATTATTGAAGAAATGGAGAATGTATCCAAATGATGACAGAACAAGAAGTAAAACAATACTTCCTTTTGACATCTGGACTCCACAGCCCAATGTACGTTGAAAAATTCAATGTATTGCAACATCCAAAATATACAGAAGCACTTTGTAAAGAATTAGCTGAACGCTTCCGTGATCAAAACGTTGAGCTTGTTATTGGCCCTATGACTGGTGGCATCTTACTAGCTCACGAAGTGGGTAAAGCACTTGGCACACGTGCGATTTTCACAGAACGCGAAAAAGGTGTTATGACATTGCGCCGTGGCTTTAAAATTGAGCCAGGCACACGCGTACTTATCGTTGAAGACATCGTAACTACTGGTGGTTCTGTACAAGAAGTAGTAAATGTTGTAAACCAAGCCGGTGGTGAAATCGTAGGTGTAGGTTTGCTTGTTAACCGCTCTGGTGGTAAAGCAGAATTCGGCGTACCTCACGAAAAAGTACAAGCATTGCTTAACCTCGAAGTTCCTACATATAAACAGGAAGAATGCCCTCTTTGTAAAGATGGCGTAGCTATGACAGAACGTGGTTCTAAACACATTAAATAAAATTATAAACAGATACAAAAAGAGCTCCTTCACTGAGGAGCTCTTTTTGTTTGTGTGTAGTTATTGTGTGTAAGAGAGAGATTCTGATACGAATGTATCACGTAGAGTGTATGGCTCTACGGTGGCCATGAATGCACTTTCATGACCACGCACTCTAAAAGTGTTGTGAGAGAAAAGTCTGTGGTGCACCTTGTTCCACAGGTGGTTGAGGCGCATTACCATTTGGTTGTCCCCCTTGAGGCATTTGGTCAGGTTGACCTTGTTGCCCTATTTGACCTTGCGGAGACATTTGACTATTTTGATACATATGTTGACCATTATTTGGCCCCATACCATCTTGAGGTATCATTTGGTTTTGACAATTTTGGTACATATGTTGACCATTATTTGGCCCCATACCATCTTGAGGCATCATTTGATTATTTCCATCCATCATATGTTGGTCCATATGCATATTAGAACCATCATGTCTATGTGGTTTTCTAAACTGT
>JAWERH010000116.1:0-3345 GCA_032482215.1 Veillonella sp.
GGTAGATACTAGACCTACACTTGATCGTGTTCGTGAAAGTGTGTTTAATGTATTATCTAATAGAGGTATATTTGGTACTCATGTATTAGATATATTTTCTGGTACAGGTGCAGTAGCTATTGAAGCCTTAAGTCGTGGTGCAGCACATGCGGTAGCGGTAGACTTTAAAACAGGAAAATTGATTTTAGAGAATGCAAAACACTGTCATGTGGAAGATCGGTTAGAAATCATTCCGAGGAAACTTTCACAATTAAAAAACTATATAATGGGACAACAGTTCGATTATATTTTTTCTGATCCACCATATGAAAATGGATTTATACAAGACACCATAGATTTGGTTGTGACCTATGATTTATTAAAGCCTGACGGTGTTTTACTCTTAGAACACCATAAGGACGAGGCATTTACCTTGCCTGAATCATGGGAATGTATAAAAGAACAGAAATTTGGTTATACGATGGTTTCCTATTTTGTAAACATAGCTGAAAGGAGCTAAACCTGTGCGTATAGGTGTGTGTCCGGGTAGTTTTGACCCAGTTACAAATGGACATGTTGATATTTTTGAACGCGGCAGTCGATTAGTTGATAAATTAATCATTGCTGTTAGCTCAAATCCGAATAAAAATTCCTTGTTTACCATGGAAGAACGGGTAGAGATGATTCGAAATTCTGTCAAACATATTCCTAATGTTGAGATTGATTGTACAGGCGGTTTGCTTAACGAATATGTTAAATCTAAGAATGCTACTATAATCATTCGTGGTTTGCGCGCGTTAAGTGACTTTGAATATGAATTTCAACGTGCTTTGTTTGCAAAATATTTGGATGATGATATTGAAACTGTATTTATTATGACTAATAATAAATACTCTTTCGTCAGCTCCACAGGTATTCGTGAACTTGCAAAATTTGGCGGTAAGCTAGATGGGTTAGTTCCGGATGATGTTAAGGAAAAACTTGAAGAACGCTTTAATACGGTCCATAATAAATAGGGGTGAATTGTATGAAAACAGAAAAATTATTAGAAGATTTAGAGGTTCTTATTGAATCTAGCAGCCGTATTCCTATGACTACTAAACGTATGGTTGAGGAAGACGAAATTATGCGTATTATTGATTCTATTCAAGAGTCCTTACCATTGGAACTTGAAGAGTCTCGTCGTATTGTAGCTGATAAAGATAAAGTATTAGCTGATGCTCAACGTCAAGCTGAAACTCTAATTGATCAAGCTAAAGACTACATTGCTAAATTAACTGCTGAAAGCGAACTTGTAAAACAAGCGCAAGAACAAGCAAATCAAATTATCAATGCAGCTAACCAATCCTCTGAAGAATTGAAATCTAGCTCTATTCAATATGCTGGTGATGTTCTTAAATATGTGGAAAACAACTTAGAGAAAACATTGGAAAGCTTACGTCAAAATCGTGAAAGTTTGAAACAAACTGAACAACGTACAGAAGAAAACCAATAATATAAATAAAAAGAAGCGAAGGATTTCCTTCGCTTCTTTTTATTCAGTATAATTATCGGGTTTTTTAGGCTCTACAATCATTGTTTGATGAGTATTAAAGATAACAAATCCAAGAGGAGACCCAGGTGGTTTTTTGATATTTTTAATATATGTATAGTCTACAGGCACCTTACTAGTCTCGCGAGCCTTACTAAAATATGCTGCATATTGAGCAACCTTTGATAAAATCATATCATCAGGCTCTACATTAAGTCTTAATATGAGGTGAGAACCTTGAATATCTTGTGTATGGAACCAAATATCGGTTGGTTTTGCAAATCGATGGGTTAAATATTCGTTTTGTTGATTGTTACGACCAATAAATATTTCGCCTTCATCAATGGTTAAATGAATGTAATTCGATTTACCTAGCTTATAAGATAGTGGTTTCTTGGATTTTTTTATAATGCCCGCATCCATACATTCTTTTCGAATTTCCTCTAAGCTTTCACGGGTAGTGGCTAATGAAATACTATATAAAATCGATTTGAGATATTCCAGTTTTGTAGTACTAGCATTAAGTTGATATTCGCCGCTGACCATACGATTTTTTAATTTTGTATAGAGCTTATAATACCATTGTCCGTTTTCTACAATCGTAAGATTTGGCTTTAAGGGGATTGTTAATAACTCTCCTTCTTCAGAAAGAAGATTTGTTAATTGGATAGAAGGTTCATATTGTACCTGTAAGTGGGCATTAATCATTAAGATATCGCCATATAGTTTATATGTATCCATTTTATTGGTGTCATCTAATTCATCTTTGATTTTTTGATGACGAACTTCTTCTTTCTTGATAGCCGCTGTTAAAATCTTTTCTAATTCTTTATCAGCAGTGTGAATTGATTTTGTATTGTGAATCGATTCTTCTAGAGCCTCTGAAATCGTACTATATTCTTTTACTACTTTATAATTGTGTAACGTAAAGGTAGCGTGTGCTTTTTTATTATTCTCATTGATTAAAGTAAGCAAGCCATGACTGTCTTGGAGTTTTGCTTTTAGCTCATATAATGCCTTAGCTAATGTATCTATTTGATCTGGACTTAAATCAGTTATAGATTCATCACCATCTAGATTGGCAGTCCATAATACTTCATCTAATAAAGGTTTACCAAAACCGTTAAAGATAGCTCGTATAGATTGTTGTACATTACCATTACCAAAGGAAGTCAGTAGATTTCTTATTTCTTCATAATCGAAGTCCATCAAACTTACACGATTAGCATTTGGTGGTAATTCATAGTCAAGCTTAGGACTAATAGACCGTTCACGATTCATTAAAGGGGATACGTGAATTAAGGATTCTAAAATGACTCCATCTTGCACAAAGATACAGTTTGAATATTTGCCCATTAATTCTACATAGATAAATGTACTTGTAATAGATCCATCCATTTCAAGCTTATCCGTTTGGATACACATGATTCGGTCCCCATTAATTTGTTCCACCTTTACAATGCGGCTACCTTCAATATGTTTACGTAAAAACATACATAGTGAACTTGGTTCTTTTGGTAAATCCTGGAGCGGTTTGCTAAGATACATTGCAGGGGTTGCACCAACGGTAACAATCAAGTTTTGATCTTCGTTAAGGGCTCGAATTTTAAATAGTAATGTAGTTTTATCTATTTGATATAATTTTTGTATTTGACCTGTTTGTAATCGCTCGTTTAATTCTTTAGCGAGAACAGACATGGTAAGTCCGTCTAAATTCATAGTACTCCTTTCAATTTTATTTAGAAGTATAGTTTAGTATAACATAATGTACATATAATTCTTAGTATTTAAACACGGAATGTATAATTCGTGGTACAATAATAAAAACTGCTAAG
>JAWERH010000117.1:0-7697 GCA_032482215.1 Veillonella sp.
AAGGACGCAATACGAGCTTCACGAGCTTTATCAGCCATCGGTAATTTAACGCGTGGTTGACCACCACCACCGATACAGCCACCACGGCAAGCCATTACTTCAATGAAGTCATAATGGATGTTTTCTGCACGCATGCGTTCGATGAATTTACGCAAGTTACCTGTACCATGAACAGCCGCTACATGTAATGTTTTATCACCAATCACTACGTCTGCTTCACGAGCACCATCCATACCGCGAATTGCTTCAAATGGGATCAATGTTTGAGGTGCATCTTCACCAGTTGCAAATTTGTAAGCCGCACGCATAGCCGCTTCCATAACACCACCAGTATTACCGAAGATGATACCACCACCAGATGCTTCACCCATCAATGGATCAAATGCAGAATCTTCTAATTCATCAAAGTTGATTTCTTCTGCACGTAACCATTTTGCAAGTTCACGTGTAGTAATATTTCGAATTTCTTAGCTGTACAAGGTGTTACTGCAACAGCAACGATTTGTTTTGCATCAAGGCCCATTTTTTCAGCAAAATATGTTTTTTGTGTAGGCGCTTGCATTGCAATTGGACTCTTAGCTGTAGACAAGTTTGGCAAGAATTCTGGATAGAATGTTTCAGCAAACTTAACCCAAGCAGGACAGCAAGATGTGAATTGAGGCAATACCGCATCACTATTGATAACGCGTTCCAACAATTCAGATGCTTCCTCCATGATAGTCATGTCAGCACCAAAGTTTGTATCTAAAATATAGTCGCCACCCAATTTACGAAGAGCAGCTACCATTTTACCTTCTACGAATGTACCTAGCTGCTTTTACTTCATCAATTTCAGAGCGTTCATCGATGGAATCGAATGGACAAATAGATGCACATTGACCGCAATGAATACAAATTGGATGATCCCCATTAGTTGTTAAGTCATAATAATCAAATACGCCCATGTCTACAGCACAAGCTTTACGACATAAGGAGCAGTTTTTACATTTGGACAAATCTTGAACTAATGCAATATTACCGTCTTCAATAGGTACACGACGGTCTAAAAATTGGTACTTACTCATGAGTTCCTCCTACTTAGGTAACGTTGTTATCGTTAATTGATGAAATTATACTATACATTGTGATTTTTATCAATAAATTTACATGTAATTCCTTTGCATAACAGATATTAAAAAATCACATGATACAAGGAATTATAGGCGTTCTTCTAATTCCATCCACCGTTCTGTGAGCGCATCTATTTGGGATTGAGTCTCTTCTCGCTCAGCCATCAAGGATTGCATCTTTTCATAATCAGTAGCAACTTGACTAATCATGACATCGAGCCCCTTTACTAAATGCTCTAATTTAGGTAACTCATCCATAATGTTAGCATACTCTGCTTCTTCCGCTTTATTGAGTCCCTTCTTCGGTGTTTCTTTAAAAGTATCTTCCCCAAATGTAGCCATATTACTATCACTACCATCTACCGAAGTACTTAATGATGAATCATCAGATCCAGTACTAGTTTCAGATTTGTTAGTTTTATCAGTTTTAGAAGCAATAGATGTATCAGTATTAGCCATGTAGAATGGGCGCTTTCCACCACTACTTTCATCTAAAGAATCCTTGTAATCGGAATAGGAGCCGTGAACAATTTCAATTTGACCATCACCACTAAAAACAAAGAGTTTGTCCACAACACGGTCTAAGAAGTAACGATCATGGCACACTGTGATAATGACCCCACTAAAGGAATCAAGGAAGTCCTCTAGCACCTCTAATGTAGGAATATCAAGATCATTGGTCGGTTCATCTAGTAATAAAACATTAGGAGCGCTCATAAGCAATTTCAATAGATATAAGCGACGTCGTTCACCGCCTGAAAGCTTACGAATCGGCACACCATGTAGCTCTGGTGTGAAAAGGAATCGTTCAAGAATCTGACCAGCACTCAACGTAGAACCATCGCCCAGAACCATATAGGAATGATCTTCGCGAATATAATCAAGAACACGCATATCTTCATCAAACTCTGGTAGTTCTTGTTTGAAATGGGCAATGCGAACGGTCTCGCCCTTACCAATAGTACCGTTTGTAGGTTCATAGGTTCCATCAAGAATATTCATAAAGGTAGACTTGCCAACACCATTAGGGCCTACAATACCAATACGATCATGACGCACTACATGGTAGGTAAAATCCTTAATCATAGGGCGCTCACCAAAGTAGAACTCTAAATGTTCAATATCAAAAATGGTTTTCCCTAAACGCGTTTTTAAAGCAATGGGATCCATTTGATCGGGACGTCTAGTTTTCTCCATATTCTTAAGTTTTTCATAGCGGTCTAAACGAGCCTTTTGTTTCGTCGTTCTCGCCAAAGCACCACGACGTACCCATTCGATTTCTCGTTTCAAGAACTGACGGCGTTTCTCTTCCGTAGCGGCCTCGCGAGCCTCTCGATCAGCCTTCAAGGCAATAAATTCTTCGTAATTACCGTCATATTGATACATACGACGATTAGAAAGCTCTAAAATTCCATTACATACAGAGTCCAGGAAATATCTATCATGAGTACTGATTAATAGGCCTCCTTGGCGAGCACTTAAGTAGGACTCAAGCCAGTCGATGCTATCCTCATCTAAATGGTTTGTCGGTTCGTCTAACAATAATAGGTCACAAGGATATAATAATGCCTGTCCTAACGCGAGACGACGCTTTTGACCACCAGATAACATAGCCACTTTTTGATCCATCTCAGGAAAGCCTAATTTAGTTAAAATAATACGAGCCTCTTGCTCTACCTGCCATCCATCTTGTTGATCCATTTGTTCTAACGCATTCATATAGTTACGCGATATTTTACTATCCTCGCTACCAGACTCTTGCATTTCACGATATTCACGACTAATGCGTTCAAAAGATTGCACCATCCGCAAACGAGGATGGTCTCCATCAAGAACAGCTTCTAGCAAAGTTGATTCTGGATCAAACTCTGGGGTTTGAGCCAAATAATGAATACTCGCCTTACCATTCCGCTCAATGCTACCCTTATCAGGCTCCATTTGTGCTGCCAAAATTTTTAGGAATGTAGACTTACCCGTCCCATTAATCCCTACAAGACCTAGCCGTTTGTCTGTGGTGAAAGTAATATTCACATCTTTAAACAGCAGTCGTGTGCCATATGATTTTTCTATATTTTGTAAACTAATAACGTTCATCGTATGCTCCTATTATGTCATTCTGTTATTTATTATACTACACATTACCATTGACAGTAACAGACGCCGTCAGTAGAATAAACGTAACGTATATATTCATGAGGAGGTCCACATGGCAGTAGATAGCGTTTTAGACTTTTATGAAACTATCAATTTTGAACTTATCGATATCGATGGGTATGATACATTATTTACAGAGCTCTTGGAAGATGGCACCTATGCAACTGTGTCCGATGATGACGGTCATTTGCCAGAGGATTTAGAGATGCCAATCGTATTCAATGTGTACGACGATAACGACTCCTTCCAATGGAGTGTGACCCTAGATGATTCCTACCAACTAAAAGACTTGTTGGACAGTGCTGAAAGCACAGATACATTCTTAGAAACACTTCAAAAAATTCGACAAGAACATATCGAACAATACCAATAAAGCAAAAGCGATGACCTAAGAGTCATCGCTTTTTATTTCATATAAAGCTACTAATATCTATATATTACTAATCTAGAAATACGCTCATCACCAATAGCTAATTATATTCGTACTAGCCACTACAAGAGATTAATTAATAGACTCTTCCGCTTTTACTAGTTCAACAGGTTCGTCCGTATTAGTAGCATCTAGAATTTCAATTAAACTATTTACGATATTCGCTGCACCATCAACATGCCATTCACGAGCGCGCTCAGACATCTGTTGAAGTCGTGGTGAATTGATTAGAAGAGCTGTCACAACATCTTCTAAGTTATGAAATAGCATTAAAGAACACCATAGGTAGACCAATTGTAACAGCCTCCATACAGGTTAATGCACCAGGCTTTGTTACCAGCAAGGAAGAGGATTTCATAAGCTCCGAAATATTCGTAGTATATCCATACACAATAGTCTTAGTACGCATAGATTCACTAAGGGTAACTAAGGATTCATAAAGAGATGTATTTTGACCGGCTACAACAGTAATTTCATCAATGCCATTAACTTCATCTAAGTGTTTTAATGCCGTTTCTAGAGAACCCAATCCAAGGCCCCCACCCATAACGAGCACTTTTATGGGTTCCTCTAAGCTATATTCTTCAATAGCATCACGGAAGAAGGCACGACGCACTGGAATCCCTGATACATGGATACGTGAGGCATCGATACCAGACGATACCATTTCATCTACCATCGATTCAGTAGCTACATAGTATGTATCAATTTGTGGATATAGCCAAAATTGATGACTACTAAAGTCCGTCATGATAGCCACTAATGGTACATCGATATGACCTTGACGTTTTAAGATAGACGCTGCACCACATGGGAATGGATGAGTAAATACCATCACATCTGGTTCTTCTTGTTGCACCAACTTAAGCATGCGGCTTTTCAATAGGTATGACAATGCAGTTTGCAAAATCGTACCACGTTTTTCCCCTTTTGATACGCGGTAAATCATATCATATAGCATAGGAAATACGTCAATCATCTTGATATATGTGCCCTTGATCAAATGCTCTACAGACATGGTTTCTGTATCAAGAAAGTCTACATGCGTTATGGAAGCTTGTGGCTCTTTCTCTTTCCAATATTCTTCTATGGCTCTGGCGGCCTGCATATGTCCTGTCCCAATAGAAGCGGACACGATGAGAACCTTCCGTGATCTTTCGTTATTCATAGTACACCCTTTCTCTGTGCATTATACCATAAATAGACGAAAAAAAGAGACCTCGAAAGGTCTCTTTCCAATCCATTAAAGATTATTTTTTGCGTTTTTTAGCTTTTGCAGCATTAACTTGTTCTTTCAAACCTTTACCAGCTTTGAATGCAGGGGATTTGGAAGCTGCGATTGTGATAGTTTTACCGTTTTGTGGGTTACGGCCTTCACGAGCTGCGCGTTCACGAACTTCGAATGTACCGAAGCCGATAACTTGTACTTTACCGCCAGCAGCTAATTCTTCAGCAACTGTGTCAAATACAGCTTTTACCGCTTTTTCAGCGTCTTTTTTAGTTAATTCAGTTTTTTGTGCAACACTTGCGATTAATTCTGTTTTGTTCATGACAGAACCTCCTTAAAAATACTATACCTAAGAAGCATGCAAACCTCTAGGCTACTTTTCCTGCACTTTAGCCTCCTCCCAAAAAGCATCCAGCTCAGCTAATGAAAAGTCTTCCCATGAGCGATCGCTTTGGTTAACACAAGCTTCTACATCGGAACTTTGTGTTTGTGCGATTTAGTGCATTTTCACCGCTTATTTTATACCATCTTAATAGATTAATCAAGGAAAAAAGCACATCTCCCGCTTCTTTTTCCATATTTTCTCTATCTTTTTGGGCAATAGCCTCCTTAAATTCATCCATTTCTTCCGAAACTTTCGCCCAAACCGGATCGAGCTCATCCCAGTCAAAACCTAGCTTCGCAGCCTTTTCTTGCAACTTATAAGCCGCCACTAAAGCAGGTAAACTTTTAGATACACCATCTAATACAGATTTTTGTATATTTTTCTTTTCTTGTGCCTTTAATTCGTCCCAACTGTATGATTTTTCATTATTTTCAGGGTCAAAAACATGGGGATGACGACGAATCATCTTCTGAGTCACATCATTAATTACATCTTCTAATGTAAACTGACCAGCTTCTTCAGCCAATTGACTGTGAAAGACAACTTGTAATAATACATCACCTAGTTCTTCACGAAGATTAGCCATATCTTTATTATCGATAGCATCTACTACTTCATAAGTTTCTTCAATGAAATATCGACGCAACGATTCATGCGTTTGTTTTTGATCCCAAGGGCAACCATTAGGAGCTCGCAAGGCTTTTACTACATCTACTAATGGTTGTACCGATACAGGCTTATCAGTATTGTTCTTCATATAGTTTAGCCTCCTCCTTATCTCGGCGAGCTTGTAAGCGCTTGCCTATAACAGGGAAATGATACATATCAGCTTTTACAACGGCCTTTGTTAACCATAAGGATAAGCCATATACAAATACAGCCACAATAATAGCCGCTGCCACTGCACCACCATTGCCGAATAACTCTACGGTAGTCACATACACTACCTGTGTAGCACCGCCCATAGCCATGGCAGACACTACAATTTTTAATAGCTCTAATTTATTAAGTACAGATCCTACATATTTTTTAACAAATATATAGTTTATGAGTGCCGCAATGGCAAAATTCAAATTCGTTGCCCATGCAGCACCATTAATGCCTAGCTCAATAGTACCTGTCAATTCATAGTCTAAGAAGGTCTTAGCCAACAAACCAATAAAAATGGCTATCATAGGAATAACAGTTCTACCTAACCCTTGCAAGATGCCTGCTGTAATCTGTTGCCAACCTAAGAATATAATGCTCAAGCTAATAACAGCAATAACAGGACCTGCATGAGGCGTTGCATATATCAGTTTAGATATAGGTGTCGCCAACACACAGAGGCCGATACAGGCTGGAATAGTAAAGATATTTGCAATTTTAATGGCTGTTCCAGCGCGCTGCACAATACGATGCACATCACCTTGGGCATGCGCTTCCGATACAGCTGGTACAAGGCTAGCTGCTAAAGATGTAGTCAAAATAATGGGCAACCCAATCAACGATGTGGCCATCCCTGTAAGATAACCAAATTGTGTGGTCGCTTCATTGAGATAAAACCCAATATCCATCAAACGCTTTGGCACGATGAATGTATCGATAAGGGATACCATAGGCAGCATAATATTGGCCATCGAAACAGGTATGGCCAAACTAAATAGTCGTTTGACTACAGAACTATTACTTTCACCAATAGCATTCGGATTCTGCTGTGCCAACATTTGCGCCCGTACACGACGCTGACGATAGTAAAAGTAAATTAATACGAGTAATCCCGCTAATACGCCAGGGAATGTAGCAAAGGTTGCACCACCAGCCGCTAAGTGTAACCCTCTATCAATGAAGTAATAGGCTAAGCCCACCATAGAGGATACGCGGAAGATTTGTTCAAAGACTTGGCTAGTCCCGGTAGGAACCATATATTGGAAGCCTTGGAAGTAACCTCTAAAACAACTCAAAATCGTAACGACAAAGATTGCTGGTGATAATAGCTGAATAGCGAGCAATGCACGAGGATCTGTAATAATATGAGAATCTATGAGCCACTGTGCACTGCCGTATAAAGCAACACTAAATACAAGGCCTAACAGTGTTAATACCTTTAAAGATACGGAAAATACTTGTTGTACGCCACGCATATCATCATTAGCTAGCTTTTCCGCAATCATAATAGATATGGCCACAGGAATACCTGCCGCGGAAATACTAACGATAATTTGATAAATCGGATAGGCCATCATATATAGGCCTATTCCTTCACCACCGAGAACACGGGCAATAAGGACTTTACTGAAAGCACCAATAACCTTAACGATAATCCCAGCTAAGGTTAAAATCATAGCACCCTTTAAAAATCGATTCATAGGCCCTCCTTAGACGATGATTTCTGGCTAAGAGCCTTCATCA
>JAWERH010000118.1:0-5850 GCA_032482215.1 Veillonella sp.
GTATCGTGAAGGCCTTCATTCCAACGAATCGTAGTGCCTTGAGAACGGTGATTATAGAAGTAGTTCAACAATGCTCGTTGGGCACGACGTGTAGTGTAAACTAATTCAGAAACAGGAATTTCAGGTTGACCTAAGCGATATACCGCATATCCTTCGATAACACCTTCATCATTGCGCACTACAGCGATATTCACGCCTTCTGCAAAGAAGCTACCGAGCAAGCGTTTCCATTCCTTTTCACCGCGCTCAGCATAGCCAGAAAGACGAGCTGTATATGCTTTATATACAGGGTCCAATAAGGTCCATTGATCTACGCTATTTAGCAGGCCAAAGCTCAAGAATTTATCCGTCATAGGGCGCAAGTCTTCAAGAGACATCGTATTTACCCATTGATGTGCATAGAGTTCCCAACCATATTGTTGGTAGAATGCAGCCTTGGAAGGCATTAAAATCGTCAATGCTTGACCGCGGTTGCGAAGTTCTTCAAGAGAAGACTTTAGCAAGGCACCACCTACGCCACCACGGCGAGCCGCTGGATGTGTTGCTACGCCAACCATGTAGCTAGTAGGCAATACAGCACCACGAACATTGATATTATATTGACGCAAATGAACGGTACTCAACAATTGACCTTGTTCAAGACCAACCATTGTATTTTCTGGTTCATAGCAATTTGTAAAGTAATATTGGAAGAATGGATCTTCCTTTGGTTCAAAGCAGTACGCCCATAGATTTTCCACATGTGGCGTATCTTGAGCTGTTGCAATTCTATATTCCATAAGTATATCCTCGTTATAGTATAAAAACTACTCTCTATCTGTGGCATCACCATGATGATGCAAAATATAATCAAATAGATAGGCTAACACCTCTATTATAACAAAAATGAGCTATGAAGCGCATCGACTTCATAGCTCAGATTTTTATTTACCGCCTGTTGCATTATCTGCTTCATTAGCATATACTGCGTCATATTTTTCAGCAAAATGATCTGGATTATAAGATTCTTTTGCTTGACGAAGACCAGGCAAGCCCATATCTTCTTCACGGTTGATGAATTCTACTTCGCTAAATTCATGACGAATGAATTCATTATTGATTGCTTGATACAAACCACGGATATCTGGATTTGCTTTTTCAATGTGAATCAACGCCATTTTATCATTCAATAATTCACCGATACTGAAAGCTTCAACGCGGCCAAACAATTTGATGGCGCCACCTTTAAGGCCTAGTGTTTCCCAATTATCGAATAATAAGTTAATAGCAACCAATTCATCTTCGATACCTTCTTCATGATGAGTTTCTACCCAAGATGCTGCTGTTTCGCGGCACAATGGAATGATATCTTCTGTAATTGGCATATATTCATAGTTAGAATATTGCATGCGGAATTGGTTCAAATGGTTTTTCTTTTGACGGAACTTCTTACCAGATAAGTTGATAAGATCTTCAGATTTGTAAATGTATTCGTAGTTGTCGCGGTCAGGTGTAAATTCATAACGACCAGGACATAACTCTTCCATACGCTCTTTTACAACTTTGCTAACACCTTTGAAAAGGAATGGCAAATTATTTTCTACGAACCATTCTTTAGCGCGTAACAAACCATCAAGGAACTTTGCATCTTTACCGGCAAACGGAGGCAATAGGAATGGTTCACGTTTACCGCCACCTTGGATGTACAATACACCGTTTTCCTCAGCCCAACGAATACCATACGCATCTTGCCACATAAATAATGTAGTAAAGCAATTATCAGATGCTTCATAATGATGTTGTTCAAAATATTTGTCGATTAATGGTTTGTCTCTTAGTTCAAAACGTTTAAATTCTAAAATAATAATCCCTCCTATCAAATTCCTCGGTCGAGGTATTTACCATGGGTACCTATAACCACATGGTCGTTCATTATAATTTAACAGATTCGCCTAATTCAAAGTTTCCGTCGGTTGTAATTACCTTATCGCCTTCGTTTAGGCCTGAAATAATGGCTACATCATCATCTTCTGTCATACCTACTTCAACGACACGTACGTCAACTGTATTATTTTCAGTCAATACATACACGTATTTGCCGTCTTGGTTTTCACGAACTGCTTTGCTTGGAACAGTGAGCATTTTCGCTTTTATATTAGACTCGATAATTAATGTATAGAACTCACCAGCTTTGATGAGGCCTTTATCATTGTTGAAAGTAGCTTTCACAAGAAAGGTAATTCTTGGTCACCTACCTTAAGGAGTACCTTGATTCCCTTTTTAGCATCAGGTGTGCCAAGCTTCATCGCCGCATCACGAGGGATACTAAGGGATGCTACCATCGGTGTAGATTGTTGAATCATCATGAACGGACGATCTGCAATGGCCATTTGACGGTCTTCATTGTAAATAGCCGTTACCGTACCAGCTATAGGCGCTACGATTGTAGATGCTGCCATTTGAGCAGATACTTGAGCAATTTGAGCCTCGATAGCTGCCGTATTAGCACCACCGCCGCCACCGCCAGTTGTTACTGTCGTAGTTTGTGGCTGAGACCGCTCTACAATGCGATCATATTCTTTTTGAGTAATCATGCCCGCTTCGCGCATCTTCTGAGCTTGCGCCAATTGAGCACTATCTACAGACGCTGCTGTCGTAGTTGTCACAGACGTCGCATAGGACTGAGCTGAGGCTTGCGCTAACTGACCTTGTAATGATGCTAGCTGTTGCTGTAAAGCCGATGTATCTACAGTGGCCAAGACTTGACCTTGTTGTACTTGGTCGCCTACTTTCACAGCATATGCGACCTGCCCCGTCAACGTCGGCGTTACCGTCGCCTTATTAAGAGCTGTTACATTGGCATCATTATGAATCTGCAGCGGCATATCCTTGTATGTTACATCAGCAACGGATACCGTTTTCGTACCGCAACCAGCGATGGCCAAGGCCATCATCCCAACACCAAGCATAGCAACTACAGAATAAATTCGTTTTAATTTCATTCTGTCACTTCCTGTCATATTGATTTTTATCAATACCTTAGTATATCATAAAATCAATTAGAATTGTATGAAAGCTAATTCCTTTAATTTATGGATATAACGGAGGTTCTTATGGAAGAACGGATGGACTTTAGAATATTAAATAACGGCAGCTTTATTCCTTCTATCGGTTATGGCACTTATAAAACAGGCACCGAAGGAGAAACGGAGCAAGCCGTTGCTAATGCACTTGGCGTAGGTTACCGCTTACTCGATACAGCCGCTTACTACGGTAACGAAGAGGCCGTTGGTAGAGGTATCAAAGCATCTGGCGTTAATCGTACAGATATCATTATTACTACAAAAATTTGGCATACAGACGCAGGCTATGATAATACAATGCGCGCTGTTGAAAGCTCTCTAAAGAAATTAGACACTAATTATATCGACATCATGCTCGTACATCAACCCCTTGGCGACTATTATGGTTCTTGGCGCGCCATGGAAGAGTTATACGATCAAAACGTATTGCGTGGGTTAGGTCTATCTAACTTTTACGAAGATCGCCTCATCGACTTGCTATACCACTGTAATGTAAAACCTGTGGTGAACCAAATCGAGTGCCACCCGTTTAACCAACGTCAGTCCTTATTACAATTAATGCGTAAACATCAAGTAGTAGGCATGGCGTGGTCTCCATTTACTCGTGATCGCCAACCAATTTTTGACCATCCTATCATCAAGAGCTTGGCTGAAAAGTACGGCGTTAGCAAACACCAAATCATCTTGCGTTGGCACATCCAACGCGGCATCATTCCATTGCCAAAGGCAAATAATGTAAGCCATATGGAAGCTAACTTTGATGTATTTGACTTCAAGCTTACTAACATCGACATGGACGTTATGGAATTATTAGATCAACAAGACTTCTTGGAAGACCACCACACTGCACCAGGTCTAGAAAGACTGTTACAACTAAAATAAAATATAAAAATAAAACCACTTATATCATCTTCCTTTAGGAATAGATATAAGTGGTTTATTTATTTTATTGTACTTTATTCTATTTAGGCACATTAAAGACGGCTTGTATAAGTATCATATAGATAACTGTTCCTGCCGCAATCGATACGAGCATATTACGTTTCCATAAATGTAATCCTACCGTAACTAGTAAGGCAATAAGCTCAGGAATACCATAGGGATACGATAAAACAACGGTCTCCTTAAAGGTATATACCACAAGCATACCCATAACGGCAGTGGGCAAAGCCTTGCCTAAAAAGAGCACAAAGTCCGGTGCCTTTTTTCCTGGTGGAAACACGAGGAAAGCTCCAAAACGAGTGAGTAATGTACCTGCTACGACAATGGCAACAGTAATAACCATTTCTGTACTAGTCAAGATGTACACCTCCCCACTTGTACGCTACATAACAGACGAAAAGCATACATATCATGGATAAAAGCATAAAGAGTGATTTGCCAACCAATACAAGCATGATTAACGCCATTACTACCCCAGCTCCCCCGAAGGCTCTAATTTTATTATTCTTGGCATTAAGTAGCATTTCAAGGAATACCACAATGAATAGCCCAGGTAATACAAAGTCAATGCCTCGTAAATCTACAGCAGCCAATAAATTACCAAATAGACCACCTACAAAGGTACTAAACACCCAGAATACATAGTTGAGCCACGAAACGTGGAAATAGAACCACTTCTCATCCACATCTTCAGGTAATTTCGTTCCCATATTGATGGCAAAGCTTTCATCGCACATCCAAGCTACGGTAGGAAACCATTTCCACCCCATATGTACATATTTCTGCAGCGCAGATAGACCATAGAAGAAGTGACGGCCATTGACGAACATGGTCAAAATAAAGGCATTCACAGGATCAAATCCAGCTACCAACATGCCGATTGTTACAAACTCCATAGAGCCTGCAAAAATAGTAGCCGCTAAAACTGGTGCCGTCCACCAAGGCAAACCCTGACTCGTAGCATATAGCCCAAAACCTAAACCAATAACAAATAAGCTTATACCCATAGGCGCCATAATAGGAAATGCAAAAGAAAATGCACTACGACGCTTTATTTCATTCAAGGAATTTCCTCCTTTCAAAATCATCCATTATATATTATGTAAATGATAGTCAAAACTAATCTTAGTCCTCTTCTAGACGATAAAACTAATTTGAACAATAATAAAAGACACCATATGGTGTCTTTTATATAAGCTATTTTATTATACATTGTATATAATTAGTGTCAAATTTTGATGGCTTTAACCAAATGTATTATAAAGCACGTGTTAAAATTTCACGAGCTACTTCTGGTGTTACATCGCCTTTTTCACCAAGTCGAGTCATACCATGATCTTCTAATTGTTTCACAATTTTATCAACTGCTTCTTCGCCTAGACCATAGTCTTTCAAATGTGTAGATACGCCAAGGGACTCGAAGAATTCACGCGTTTTAGCGATAGCCTTATCTGCTGCTTTTTTCACTTCTAACAATGCAGGTAATACGATAGCTAATGTAATACCGTGGTCAAGATGGTACGCCGCAGTTAACTCATGACCGATAAGATGTGTTGCCCAGTCTTGTGGCACACCTGCACCAATCAAGCCGTTTAATGCTAAGGTAGAGGCCCACACGTGGTTGGCACGAATATCGTAGTTTTCTGGATTTTCTACCGTTTCTTTGCCAATTTCAATCATAGTTTTTAAAATACCTTCACTGAAGCGGTCTTGAATACGGCCCTCTACAGGATATGTTAAATATTGTTCTGTGGTATGCACAAAGGTATCAATAACGCCATTCTTAACTTGTTTTTCAGGCAATGTGAAAGTCAATGTTGGATCAAGCATGGAGAACTTAGGGAAT